>CAISUE010000036.1 GCA_903888615.1 uncultured Gammaproteobacteria bacterium | reverse complement strand
TGATGTATTAAATGCTTATATTCCTACATCAAGAGCGATTCAGACGCTTAATCAAATTACAGAAACTTTTAGTGATAAGCCATGTCCACGCGCTTGGTCATTAGTTGGACCTTATGGTTCGGGTAAGTCTTCATTTGCTGCTTTTCTGGGGCATTTATTAGAGCAAAAAAAGCATAAAAATAACGCAAAAGCCTGTGAAATATTAAAAAGATACAACCCCTTGCTTGCTAATAAAATTAATGAGCACAATAACGACAATGGCTATTGTATTGTCTTATTAACTGGTAGCCCTGATTCGTTAAGTAGACGTTTTGTAGATGCTTTATTTCAATCGGCATCGCGTTATTTTATTGAAGACCCTAAATCTAAAATATTAGAAGAATTAGCACAGGCAATAAACTCTGATTTGAACATCACTGAAATTATTAATTTACTAAAGAAATTAAAATTGGCAGTTAGTGAAAAATCTGGTAAAGGGGTGCTAATTGTTATAGATGAGTTAGGTAAGTTTCTGGAATATGAAGCAAGACATCAGGGCGATAATGATATTTTCTTACTTCAAGAACTTGCAGAGGGCGCTTTGAAACAATACCTTTTTTAGAATCGGCAGAACAAACCCTACGGGTTATGGCAGCTGCTTTTAAACATCAGCTAACGGAACAGCAAACTAAAGATATTAATGGTTATGTAAATAACGTAGTTAATGTTTTGGATAAACAAAGTGCTTTATTTCCCGGTTTAAATGTAACACCTGCTATTGAGATTTTAAGCCAATGTTACCCATTACATCCCATTGCCGCCTTAATATTGCCGACGCTTTGTCAGAAGGTCGCGCAAAATGAAAGAACGCTTTTTAATTATTTAGGCAGTCAGGAAACATTCGGTTTTAAAGATGCATTGAGCCGATTAGAAAATGTGGGTGATTGGGTCTTACCTTGGGAAATATTTGAGTATTTTATTCAAAATCAATCTGCATCAACAACAGATCATGTAACTCACAGGCGTTGGGCAGAAGTTATTACCGCAACAGAACGCTTAGGTGATGCTAATGTTTTAGAAACTCAGCTTTTAAAAACAATTGGGTTATTTAATATATTAGGTAGCCAAGCTGGATTTAAAGCTAGTGTGGAAGTATTGCATTGCTGCTTTCCTAGCGCCGTAAATGTTCAGCAGTTATTGGCTAATTTAGAAGCAAAATCTATTATTAATTACCGTAAATTTAGCTCAGAGTATCGAGTTTGGGAAGGTAGTGATTTTGAACTTGATGTCGCTGTTAAAGAAACGGTTCAACAAATAGGACGAATCAATCTTGCGGAAACTTTGACTCGCCGTAATAAAGTATCACCTGTTGTTGCTAAAAAGTATTCCATCAAAAATGGCATGTTACGGTTTTTTACACCTTTCTATATTGATGCAACGATAAAGAAGAGTTTTTTTGAGGCTAATCAACAAGCAAAAATAGTTTTTTTCTTTTCTGAAGATCAAGACGATAAGCAAGCGTTAATTAATATTCAAAAGACATATGCGCATCCGCTTACTCTTTATGTGTTGTGTGAGAACGCTCCCCAAATTAAAACCATTGTTACTGAAGCTATTGCCTTAGAACAAATACATTCTGAGCGGCCAGAAATAAAATCAGATCCAGTAGCGCAAAGAGAGTTGAAAGATAGCTTGCAAAATATAAAAGGTATTGAAAAAGACCTTTTAGGGCAATATTTGGAACAGCCCCAACAGTATCAATGGTATTGGCAAGGCGAAGTTATTGAGATTCCATCGCGAAGAGCATT
>CAISUE010000035.1 GCA_903888615.1 uncultured Gammaproteobacteria bacterium | reverse complement strand
ACTGTCCTTTAATGGGGTCAAGGCATCATCAATAATAGCCATTGGATATTTTTCACGTATAACCGCGCACTCAGCATCACTTACTTTAATCGTTGGTCTAATAACTATTTTAAGGTTCTTATCGATTGCCCATTGCATCAATGACCGCATCTCAATTAAGCGCTCATTCATAGAAATATTTGGCGATAGAATCATCAATGTATTAGATTTAATTTGAATATTAGCAAATTTTAGTGGTATAAAAAAAACTTTATTCAATGAAAATAAAGTTCTAAGATAGTTAACCTCATCCTTGGTGCTAATATAAAATTTGTTAAAATCTGGAAATAAAATAGTTAATGCCATCAAACCATGCTGTTGATAAATAGCCGGTAATTGCTCATCAATACAAGCAAAGGCTGGAAGGCCTGCCGCTAAAAAAGTTACTTCTTCAACACCATATAATTTTGCTAATTTCCAATATTCGCGATAAAAAGTATAATTTCCAATATTTAATGCACAAATACTTAAAAAATCTACTGCATGAGTACTAATTTCGAGTATCGAAGCATCTATTTTAGTAGTCATCCCAAAAGAATAATGTACAAGCTTTTTTAAAACTGACCAGAAACTAGGGCAAGGTAATCGACATAGCCCTTTATTCATTACTAAACAAATGCGTAGGGAAGCTAACGATGATTGATTCATATACTCCTTATAAAGATATTCTTCAGAGCAAGCACCAAAACCTGCAAATACCCGCTTGACCGGCATTAACAAGGTATTTTTCCGTGCATTTTTTTTTACTTTAAACCATATCGATAGCGCCCGCGTCAACCCAACAATAAAGATAATCACGTCTGTCAACTTTACTTTGTAAGCAAACTTCATAATTTTAACCAAAACCTTCTCCTTAGGACCCCAAACACAAGCTTTATCAGCTGCGACAGCGTAAATAAGGCGTTCATTGGCTAAAGCCCATAAGGGGACCGTTAATTGTACTCTCAATTTCTCGATAAACTGTACGATTTTTTTTCTAATAGCATTGGTCATATTCTATTACTCATGCGTTATATACATTGTTTCTAGCTCTTTCTCCCATAGCTTCACAACAATTTTCCAATCAAATTTAAGTGCCAAGCTAACCGCGTTTTTAGAGGTGGCATGTAATAATTCTGGCTGTGCAATTAACATACGCACAGTAACAATCATTTGATCAAGCGTATCAACAACAAAACCATCACAACCATGTGTAATCCATTCTGTAGCACCATAATCAGAATACATAATAGTCGGAATCCCTGCTGCTGCCGTTTCGAGCATTACCTTAGGGAATCCTTCTTGTCTCGATGGGAAAACATGAAGAGCACATTGCTTTAGTAAATTAAATAATTCCGCGTGATTAAGAAGGCCATGTAATTTAATATTATTATGATTCGCTAAACTATTTAATGCCACCAATAACTCTTCTTTTTCACGCCCTTCACCATCACCCACGATATGAAACGTTAACTCAGGAAAAATTTGTGATAACTCTAAAATTTCAAATAAACCCTTACGTCTTTTTAATCGGCCAATGAAAATAACATCGGTAAGCTTTTCATCAACTCTTTTTGCTAAAAAATTTTCAGAATCAACACCAAGGTATAATATATTGTCATTAGAAATAATATTATAATATTTAAGACTGTCGTCTTTCACAAAATGGGTAATAGCATAAGTTTTAGTAAACCCTTCATATCTGCTTAAATCAGACGTATCTACTAACAGCCCTTCAATTGTTGTAAAACTTTTTTTTTAAATAGTTTTAGCAAAAATTTACACCAAGATACCAATTCACCTTTTGGCAAGTAAGCTATATCACAATTAATTATTCCCCAAAAGTATGCAATATATTTAGATAAGCGATGCGGATAAAAACCACAAAATGTTGAAACGCCTTTTATCGGAGGGATAATGAGATTCCCTGAATAAAGACATAATGTATACACATCAAATTTTTCTTTATCTAAATGAATTGCCAAAGCATAACAATTCAAATTTTGGGCATTAGTTGAATTAATATAAGCGCCTAGGAATATTTTTTTTTTCATTAGTTTATTAAATTTTCGATTTTTAAGAAATATCACAATGACTAGCTCCTTCCGCCATTTCCACCATCCGCTTAAAGCCCGGATGTGTTATCGCTAACTCTGCAAACGTCCCTTCAGCAACTAAATTCCCCTGATCAATATAATACAAACGATCACAGGCCATGACAGTTTGCAAACGATGGGCAATAATAATAACCGTCTTCTCACGAGACAGAGCATGTATGCTTTGCATGATTTCCATTTCGGTTAAGCCATCAAGAGCATTTGTCGCTTCATCAAGAATAAGTATTTGGGGGTCACGATACAGCGCGCGAGCAATGCCTATTCTTTGCCGTTGTCCACCGCTTAATCGAATGCCTCGATCACCTACTTCTGCATAATATTGCTCTGGCAAAGATTCAATAAAATCTTTTAACTGAGCAAACTCAACTACCTTTTTTACCCGCTCCATATCAATAGCTTCTAACGGTTCACCAAAAGCAATATTTTGAGCGATAGAATTATTAGATAACATAATAGACTGAGGAACATAGCCTAAAAGAGCTTGCCACGAGCGAATTTTTTCTTCGGAATTAAGTAATTCACCATTAATCAGCAATTCCCCACCGACTGGATTTAACAGTCCCAAGATAATATCTACCACCGTAGTCTTACCTGCTCCTGATGGACCTACAAAAGCAATCACTTTCCCTGCAGTTAATGTTAAATTCAAACCATTAACAACAGCTTTAGCAGTATCAGGGTATTCAAAGGTAATATTTTGCAATTTCAATTCATTAAAATTAATAAAATGCTTTTCAACTGAAAACTTAGCATTAATATCACATGAATTTTTTAAGTCAAGTCGCTCATATTCTTTAGTTACCAAATTAACCATTACACCACCCGATACTATAGAACTGTATTGACTAAAAATTTGCTGCATTAATGGCATAACCCGATAGAGCGCAATGACAAAAAATCCCAGCATAGGTAAAAACGTATTTAAATTATGTTGCGCTAATAACAAATACAGTACTAATAAAATGACACCACCAAAAGCCACCACTTCTAACAGATAGCGAGGCATTGGTATAATCCCCAGGTACATAGCATTGTAATGCGCATGTAATTTGGTCGGCGCTTCAAATGCTTTGATAAATAATGTTTCCTTATGATAAAGCTTTACTTCTTTGATCATGGTAAATACTTCTTCGACAATTTTAAACGTTTGTCGTTCTGCATTCCCTTGATAATAACTAGCTTTTTTAATAATATTACGTATCAAAAAGTAGATAACGACATAGATAACACCAACGGCTAGCACAATAGAAAATGCCGGCAATGGATTAACCATTACCAGCATGATAAACATTATTAAGATTGATAAACAAGAAGAAAGAAAGCTAAAGACAACTAATACCAAAGTAGACACTTGTTTGATACTGCTTAATAAGTTTCTATTTATTTCAGATGTTTTGACATTAAGAAAAAATAAATATGGTTGCGCTAAATAGCCACTAAAAAATTTATTAACCCATTGGTAATATAAATTAAGTGAAACTTTAGCAGATAACCAACCTACTAAAATCGTTAACATATTGCCCATTAATAATAGCACCAAGGAAATTACACCAAGAAAAAATAAAAATCGATAGTCACTACTAAAATGCAGAGTGCTGTAAACTGCAAACAAAATAGTATTTGAATGAATAAGCAAAGGATTGGAGGCCGCCGCAATAAATGGCACTACCATAGCAATGCCCACAGCATTAAGTATCGAAGAAAAACCCATAACAACCATTAATGGGATAATCTGCCTAAAATTCTTACGTTGTATCAACAATAATACCGACCGAATAATCGAAATTAAGCCCTTGTTTTTTTTAATCATTGATGTGTTTTATACCTTTATAAATTAACATTTATATTTATTTTGACAAAAATAAATATTCGTT
>CAISUE010000034.1 GCA_903888615.1 uncultured Gammaproteobacteria bacterium | reverse complement strand
TCACGACTAGCTACTAGTTCAATCTTACATTCTTTTTTTATTTTCATTTTATTTTAGGTAATGAAAATAATAAAGACGACTATCTATTTTACAAAGCTTATCAAAATTATATATACCAAAATTATTCTGATGCAACTAGCGTTTTGGATTTTTTTCATGAAAAATACCCAGATGCTAAGAAAGTTATTGATGAAAATGATCGTAATTTTAATGAACTTCTTTGTATGCATTTAAGTGAAGTGTTGCGTTGTAAGGTTGATGACTATAAAAAATATTTCTATTTATCTCTTAAAGAATCCGAAGATTTTTCAGAATATTTATCGAAAAAATATTCCAATAATCATATTCCGCCTAAAACTTCTCATGCACATGTTTCAAATCGAGGTTCATCAACATGTCCTCAAGGTGTACCATCAAGATATCGTTTAATAGAAAGTCAACTTATGACTGTACGTAATATAATTATTAATGAAAATGATTTTGGTGACCAAATAGATCAGGAAATCCAACAGAAGGCAAAAATACTAAACTGGAAATATGATATACATAAGTATAAAGCTAAATATATTGAAATCTTAAAAACTAATATTGCTAATAATGTAAAATTTACTCCTAAACAACGTATCAACTTAGCCCATTATTTACTTAATTTAACAGTTCATCCTCTTAAAAAAGAACAAGATTTTTTTTGTAATTGCATAAATCCTTTTTTTAAAAGAGCAGCATACTCTAATGAAACGCGCTCGATGCATCAAGTGATTACCCTGTTATTAACGGGATTAAAAGATGAACATGATAGGGATTATTTAACTATTCAAAAAGGTTGTTTCACCGACAAAATGATGATTAAGTTCAAAAAAAATACAGGAGAAGAGTTAGTCCTTAAATTCACACTCAGCAGATTTGGCCATTAACACGCCACTGACTTAGTTACTCAACACTTCCCTGCAGAGACTTTTTTACCATCATGGCTTAACGAAGCCATAAACGCTATAATCCATGCTTTTATCCTAAACCCTATGCTTCGAGAAATCGCTTTAAATCACATCAGTGCCTGCATCAATCGCCTTTTGGCGACAGACCCGCTATTCATCCATGCGTTATCCCCTTTAAGGGGTAAATGCTTAGCGATTCATTGTTTGCCATTAAAGACGCCGATATTTGTTTTAATCGGTGCATCAGGCATTCAATTAAAAAATCACTACCCAGGTGAGGTCACGGTAAGCCTCAAAGGTAAGGCAATGGATTTATTGACATTTATCAAGAGTCCTGATCAAACCCAAATGTTAATGGATGAACGGGTCAAGATTCACGGTGAAGTTGATTTCTTGTTAAAATTAAAACGCTTAGCTACCACAATGGATTTGGATATCGAAGGCTTAATCGCTTTATACCTCGGCGATACCGCTGCTGTTCATCTTCACCAATTCGCAAAAAGTGCTTTTCACAAAATTCGTGCTACCGCCGCCAGTTTCGCGACAAGCACCACATTGTATTTAAGCGAAGAAAGTGGCTTATTGCCCACCGCCTGCGAAGTTGAACACTTTATTTGCGATGTCAATCAATTACGCCAAGATCTCGAACGTGCCTGTGCGCGCACGCAACGCCTCAGTCAAGGAAGTTAGTCATGTTTAAACAAATCACCCGTTTAATCTCTATTCAGTGGCTCATTTGGCGCTACGGTATCGATGATATTCTCTATACGACGCCCGTGTTTAGCGCATTTAAACTATTGCGATTTATCAATCCTTTTTATTGGCGCAATCGGCACCAAGCGCGAGCCATTCGTATACGCGAAGCGTTAGAAGCTTTGGGTCCTATTTTTATTAAATTCGGCCAAGCTTTATCGACTCGGCCAGATTTAATTCCCGATGATATCGCTTTTGAATTAGCGAAACTACAAGATACCGTACCACCCTTTTGCACCACGCTTGCTCGCTCTATGATCGAGCAAGCCTTAGGCATGAAAATAACCCAAGCCTTTGAATCTTTCAATGAACACCCTTTAGCAGCAGCATCTATTTCACAAGTGCATGAAGCTACCTTATTCAATGGCAAAGCGGTGGTGGTTAAACTATTGCGGCCGCAGATTCACCAAAAAATCAATGCCGATATTTTGCTATTACATTTTTTAGCTAAATTGGCGATGCGTTATTGGCCCGACAGTAAACGCTTAAAACCAATTGAAGTGGTAGCAGAATTTGCCCAAACACTGCGCGATGAATTGGATTTAAATCGTGAAGCAGCCAATGCCTCGCAATTGCGCCGCAATTTTGCCAATTCAGATTTATTGTATATTCCTGAAGTGTATTGGCCTTATGTCAGACACAATCTTTTAGTGATTGAAAAAATCTCCGGCATTCCTGTTGCGGATATTGCGCAATTAAAAGCCCATGGAATTAATTTAAAAGCTTTGGCTGAGCGTGGCGTCGAAATTTTCTTTACCCAAGTATTTCGGGATTGTTTTTTTCATGCTGATATGCATCCGGGCAATATTTTTGTCGCTCGAATTAATCCTGAACAACCCCTGTATCTCGGCGTCGATTTTGGCATCATGGGTTCGTTATCCAAAAAAGATCAACGCTATTTAGCCGATAATTTACTGGCATTTTTTCATCGTGATTATGCCAAAGTAGCTGAATTACACATCGAATCGGGTTGGGTCCCATTAGATACACGCATCGATGCTTTTGAAGCAGCCATTCGGACAGTGTGCGAACCTATTTTTGAAAAACCCTTGAGTGAAATTTCTTTTGGTCAAGTGTTGTTAAAATTATTTCAAACCGCACGACGCTTTAATATGGAAGTGCAACCCCAGTTAGTGTTATTGCAAAAAACCTTATTTAATGTCGAAGGTTTGGGTCGGCAATTGTATCCAGAATTGGATTTGTGGCACACCGCTAAGCCATTTTTGGAAAGTTGGCTCAAAACCCAAATTGGCCCGAAAGCCTTTTTAAAAAAATTAAAAGCTAAATTACCCTATTGGCTTGAAAAAATGCCTGAAATTCCGGATTTATTGTATCAGCGTTTACAAAGCCCACCGCGAATTTCACATCAGCAACAGGCATTGGCTATCGAGTTACAAAAAAAGCACGTAGCAAGCGCTAAACGCAGTGGCTTTTTATGGGGTTACTTGTTAAGTACGGTCATTATAGGGATTTTATTGAAATATTCTTTATAACATCATTGGCTTTACAGCAGGATCGATCAACAGTTTTCCTGCTGTGTGGTCTTTAATATAATCGATACTGACATCCGGCGCGTATTCCATTAAATGAAACGCGCCATCGTGAATGGTAAAGTAACCCAAATCAGTCACTACCCGTTGGATACAAGAAACGCCAGTTAAAGGCAAATCACACTTTGGTAATAATTTCGATTCACCACTTTTACTGGTATGCGCCATTGCCACGATCATATTTTTAGCCCCCGCAACCAAATCCATCGCCCCGCCCATGCCTTTAATCAATTTCCCAGGAATCATCCAAGACGCAATATCACCCTGTTGACTCAATTCAAAAGCGCCGAGTACTGTCAGATCGACATGGCCGCCGCGAATCATGGCAAAGCTTTCACTGGATGAAAAAAATACTGCCCCTTTTACTGCCGTGACCGTTTCTTTGCCAGCATTGATCAAATCGGCATCCAATTCACTTAAGGTTGGAAAATGACCCATGCCCAGCAAACCATTTTCCGATTGAATCATTACTTGCACATTATCAGGCACATAATTAGCCACTAACGTGGGTATGCCGATACCCAGATTGATATAAGTACCCGAATGTAATTCTTGTGCAATACGTTGCGCAATTTGTTCGCGTGTTAATGGCATGATTTAAAAATCCTGGTAATATTATTCCCACTGACGTTGTTGATAAAACGTCGCTGTTTTACGCATCATATAAAAAGCGCAGCACCCAAATAACAGGGTCATTAACGTGAAACTCAACACCGAATACTGCCAGTATTGCAAAAAACTATTGCAAAGAGCAATACCCAAGGCATAGCATAAAGATTGTGAAAAGCCTAATAAAGTCGATAAAACATTGGTCGAACAAATTTTAATCGATAACACCAAACGATACAAACAACCATTAGCCAACCCTAAACCTAAAGTATAAAAAAATTGCCCCACAACCACCAGCCAAATATTGGCATGAAAAACAGTACTGAAAATTAAACCACTTAATAGAAAATAACCACCAACCTTAATAATACCCGACATCGAATAATTACCTGCAAGACTTTGCATTAAAAAAGTCGCGATGCAAATACCAAAGATACTGATGAATTGGTAAAGTACGTAATGCAAATAATTTTGTTTAAGCGTCAGTAATATCAAATTAGGTGCTTGACTGATCCATAATAACAATGGCATCGTAATTAAAATAATGCACAGAGTCCCTTGTACAAAAGCTTTATGACGCAATAACAGCGCATACTGTTTAAAGAGGGGTTGTTTATCTGGCAGTGGTATGGGTGGACAATCTCTCGGTGTATAGCGCCATAATCCGATAAACGCTGGAATGGCTAACAATAAAGTAAAATAAAATACCGCGCGCCATGAGCAAAAACTGACGATAATAGTTCCTAAAATAGGGCCAATCAACGGCGCTAATACACTGACATTACCCATTAGGGAAATGAGTTTTACCGCTTTTCGATCATTAAAATGGCTATGAATCAAGCCATAACCGATTGTGATCACCGCCAAACCACAACCTTCAAAATAACGCCACGCCATAAAGCTATGAATACTGTGACTATAAGCCAGTAACAAGGTAAACATTAAAAATGAAGCGCTACCCAATAAAATCATTAAACGCTTGCCATAATGCTCAGCTAAACTACCGGCAATCATGATCAGGGTGCAATTACCTAAAATAAACAAACTGAGTGACATGGCAATATAGCGATTAGCGGCATGAAATTCATGAATCACTTGGACCATACCGGGTAAAATCATGTCATTAGCAAGGTACGTTGCTAATTCATAAAGCACTAAAAATAAAGCAAAATAATACAAAGATCGATTCAATGGCATCAAGCAACTCGCTGTTGGTCATGCACAGACAATTGCTGCAGTAAGAGTAACAACACCGTAGTGACATTGTTAACCGCTAGTGTTAAACACAATTCATACGATGGTTTAGCTACCTCATTGGCAGCATCAGAAATACTGCGCAGACAAAAAAATGGCACTGCTAATTGATGACAAGCTTGGGCAATCGCACACGATTCCATATCCAAACCCACGATATCAGGGATTTTTGCTTGAATGGCAAGCACTACTTGGGCATCGGAAATAAACGCATCCCCTGAACAAATCAAGCCATCGATAATTTTAAAAGCGTGCTCATCGGCTTTATGCTGTGCAAACACGGCCAATGTTTGATCAACCGAATAAAATTGCGGCATCCGCGGAACTTGACCATGGGCATAGCCAAATGTCGTTACATCGACATCATGGTAACTTAAGGCAGAAGCAATAATCACATCACCCACGTTTAAATCAGCGTGCAAACCACCCGCTACACCGGCATTAATCACCAAATGCGGTTGATACAAAACACAACCCACTGCAGTACACGTGGCAGCATTGACTTTACCGATCCCACAAACCACAGTGATAATGGTCAAATCGTGGTAATGGCTTTCAAAAAAATGAAAGGCCCCCACGACTTGTTCTTTTTCAATGGTTAACTGTTTGTTTAAAAGTGCCATTTCTTCGTTCATGGCTTTGATAATCAAAATCGTTTTAGGCACGTCTATTCCTTTGGTCTCACACCACAATTAAAGATTCAACAGGATGTGGTAACGAAGCCCGGGCGTTTAAATGGGCGATTTCAATGATAAAGGCCATCGCCACAACGTGAGCGCCATGGTTGCTAATTAACCGACTGGCAATGTGCGCAGTACCACCGGTTGCTAACACATCGTCGATAATCAATACGCGTTGCCCCGCTTGAACCGTGTTTTTTTGCAAACTCAACACATTCGTACCGTATTCCAGATCATACGCCATTTCAGTCAAGTCACCGGGTAATTTGCCGGGTTTTCGCAGCATGACAAAACCTTTGTTCGCGTGAAACGCTAATGCGCCGCCGAAAATAAAGCCACGCGCATCGATGCCGGCAATGATATCGTAATCATAATGTTGCAGCTTAGTGGCTAATGCCACGATAGTGCTTTTAAAATGGTGCGGATTACCGATAAGCGCAGAAAAATCGTAAAATACGATGCCCGGTTTAGGAAAATCGGCATGGGTTATTAACAATTTGCCATAATCGGTTGAGCATAGCATAGTGGAATAACCCTTGTGCGTTATACGTGGAGTCACTATTATAATGACTTGTCACTTAAATAAGTCAATGGAATGGTTCAGCCCATGCAAAAAAAACGTTACCTGGTGTTTGAAAAAGATTTTGTATGGCTAGAACAAACCGCTTTGGGTTGGCAATTACCCAACAATGCGACACTTCTTCCTTATATTGACCTGGCGAATGAACAAAGTCTCTGTGTGTTCAACGAACAATTATTGTGTGCCGTGGATTTTAGCGATACGCTGAATGTGCCTTCATCGTTGATGCGCCATCATTTGCGCGCTTGTGTGCATTTACTGACCCCTGAACTTTTTAATGTATTGGCTAAAGCCAAGCAATTGCGTGAGTGGCAGCAAACCCATCGCTTTTGTGGGCGGTGCGGCTTTAACACGATCAGCGCTGATGCTGGCAAAGCGCGGGCGTGCCCTGCGTGTCAATTGGTAGCGTATCCGCGCATTTCACCGTGCATCATGGTCGCGGTATATCGCGGTCATGAACTATTATTAGCGCGCTCAGCCCATTTTCGGCCTGATCTTTATAGTGTGCTGGCGGGCTTTATCGAAGTGGGAGAATCGGCTGAAGAATGTGCTCACCGCGAAGCTTACGAAGAAGTGGGTATACGCATGGGCCAGTTACAATATTTTGGTTCCCAACCATGGCCTTTTCCGCATCAATTAATGCTCGCTTACAGTGCTCCTTATTTATCCGGTGACGTGCGCTGTGATCCTAGCGAAATTGAAGCAGCCCACTGGTTTACTGTTGAAAACTTACCGCTATTGCCAGAAGCGCATACGCTTTCTCGGCAATTGCTTCAGCATGTGATTGACACGAAATTAACGTCATTTTAGATTTTAAGCAAAGGCCCCTAACGCTTCAGCAATTTCGATCGCTGTCAAAGCCGCGCCCCGCTGTAAATTATTTGACACTAGCCATAAACTTAAACGATTGGGACTATCACCGGGTAATTGCCGCACCCGCCCCACCCAGACCGTACCACCTTCAGTGGCATGTTCGAGCGGATTGGGTAATTCGGGCATCGTTAATAGCGTAACATGCAAACTAGCATTCAATAAAGCGATAATAGTCGGAAGGTCTACGGGTGCTTTGGTTTCAATAAAAACAGCTTCACTGTGCCCTTGCATAACAGGAACGCGCACCGCGGTAGCATTAACGATTAAATCCGGCAAATGTAAAATTTTTCGCGTTTCAATGTGCAGTTTTAATTCTTCTAAGGTATAGCCTGAATCAGACAGTTGATCGATACTGGCGATGACATTATTTAAAATGGGTTTAGTAAAACACTGCGGCGGATGGGTCGCTGGGTAAGCGGTAAGTTGCGCGCTTAATTCGCAGCTACCTGCTGCACCTGCACCAGACACAGCTTGATAAGTTGCCACTTCAACTCGTGTTAACCCATAGCGTTCGGCAATAGGCTTTAACACCATCGCCAAGGGAATAGTCGAACAATTCGGTACACTGATGATGCACGGGTGCGTTTTATCTAATAAAGCACCATTCACACTTAAAATCATTAAAGGGACATGCGGATCATTGCGAAAACACGAACTTTTATCAATGACCCAATTACCCATTTGAACTGCTTTTTGCGCATAATTGCGCGCCACCAGACTGCCAGCGGCAAAAAAAGCTAATTGCGTGCAGCTAAAATCAAAATCTTCCACGGCAATAATGTTTACATCTTGGTCGCGATAACGCAGGGTTTTATGACGTGAAGCGCTACTAGCAACACAAAATAAATCACGCGCTGGCCAACCTTTGGCAGCTAAATAATGCAATACCGTTCCGCCAACTGCACCGGTAGCTCCCACCACGACGATTTTATTAATGGCTTTCATAAGTGTTCGAGTAATTGTTGATAAAAACGCTCGGGCAATAAAGCCGCTACGTCTAAGACATAAATATTATCAAAGCCAAAGGCGTGTAATTTTACCGCGTCTTTGGCGGTCACTAACAATAACCGATCTTTGAATATAGCCAAATCTTCACGTTGAAATAAATAATGGTCAGGAAAACAGTGTTTATCAAAGTTTAAGCCCAACGATTGCAATGTCACAAAAAATCGCTCTGGGTTACCGATGGCTGTTAACGCTAACCACTGCCCCATGGTGGCTAATTTTTCAAAAGCAACGACGTGATGCGTGCTTAACTGTCGAACTTGCTGAGCTTGTAAATCCATCGCATAAGCTCCAGGGTAAGCATAAGGCCCCCCATTGAGTACGGTGTAATCAACGTACTTTAAACGCGACAAAGGTTCTCGTAAAGGGCCACCTGGCAATAGATGGCCATTGCCACAGCCGCGTTGGCCATCGAGCACGGCGATTTCAATATCGCGGGCTAGCGCATAATGTTGTAAACCATCATCAGAGATAATCAGCGCACCAGGATAGTGTTGTTCCGCGTATTTAACCGCTGCTAGGCGGGTACGGGCGACAATAACTGGCACACGCGTGCATTGAAAAATCAATAAGGGTTCATCACCGCAATCTTTTGCCTGACACGCATCATTGACAACGATTAATTGTCGATTTACGCGACCAAAACCGCGCGAAATAACTACTACCGCACGATTATGCTGCAGCAAAAAGTGAATAAGCGCTATCACTAGCGGCGTCTTCCCAGTGCCACCAACGCTAATATTGCCAACAACGATGATGGTAGCAACCGATCGATAGCTTGTAAAAATACCCCAACGATAAGCTTTATATCGTAAGCAAATTAGTATGCCAAATAAAGCACTCAAAGGACTTAAACACTGACCAAAAAGTTTACTGCGATACCAAAGGCGCGTGATTAAGTGTTCAAAAAATAACTGCATGTGGCGCTTGCCTAAGGAAAAAGCAATTTTAGCAGAGCAAGACCTTAATGGCGATCGCTATAGCATTAAAAAGCATTTTTATGCTATAAAGCCCCTTTTGGTATCATTTTATCGTAAGGATAGCGCTATGTTAGACCCAATAACCCTTCCTGAACCTTTAACGATGGGTCAGGTGCATAAGCGCCCCTATGCCGCACCCTTATTGACGATTCTGCCGCTCGTTAACACGGAAAATAATGACGGATTTAATACCGACGGCGGTTTTGAGACGGGAAGTTGATTTGGTGATTATTTGCTCGCTGCCTTAGCACTTGCATTAAGCGCTATTGGGATAACGCGTCATTAACATGGATAAAGTCTTTTGTACATAACTTGACACTTCTGGGCTCAATTCATTCTGAAAATTTATTTCATGTTGAAATGCCGAGATCGCTAAGGCATGCTGACCGATATCCATCGCTGAAATAGCCAGGCCCAACCACCAGATAGGGTTATCTGGACAATAATTCACTAATTGCTGATAAATAATGATCGCTTTATCAGATTGCCCCGTTTCTTGAAAAAGTGCCGCTAACATCCCTAACGTATCGACAGTGGCTTTATTTTGTTGATTGAATGCTATCAATATTGCGATTGCTTCGGTATTTTTATTTTGCAAACTCAATAATTTGGCGTGTAACACCACTTTACTCTGTTCATTCGTCGCGGAAGGTAATTGGCTAAACAGTTGCTCAGCATGCGCCATTTGACCCATTTTAGCCAGATTTAAAATGTAAGTTAACTGTTGATCTACTGCTGCATTATTATCATGCGTTTCCACCAGAGAAAAACTATCATCCCCTGTCACCACACTAGCTGGTGTTACCGATGCTTGTAAGGCACTCACCGGTAAGTTAATCGTAGCGGGGGTTGCATTAATGGGTGTGGCTAAGGTTTTGGTGCCCGACGTCAATAGTTTCAGATCAGGGCGTATTTTTTCTTGTAAATCAGACGGGGGCGGCAGAGAGGAATTCACCAATGCTTGTAAAGGCGGATTCGCCAACGCCACCATATTGGGTGTTGCGGTACTTGGCGTTGCCAGGGGAAGATGTTTTAGTAAAACTTTCCCATAATGTTGCTTTAAACGCTGTTGAGTGAAGTAATGATTCGCAAAATAACCAGCAGCCATGATGATGGCAACGCCAAACAAACAGAAAAACAGGATACTCATGTGGCAAGTAGGCTCTTTATAACAGTCCGGTGCTTTCGCTTGTTTTGCAAAGGTTTGATTTGGCTCATTGGCTGAATTCCCATGACGATGTTCCAGTTTCTTTAATACATCGTTAATAAGACTCATAAGGCTTCCTCTTGGTGAAAATTCCCAACAACGATCGACGGCGCAACCACGGTCGTAACGGCGTATCATTTAACGCTTGTTTAACACAGGCACGATTGACTTGCGTTAAACCCTTCCCATAAGCTACTAATAAGGCTTTATGCGCCAAAATATTAATCACCCGCGGCAATCCCCCACTCGCGTGATGAATGGCATTTAATGCTTTATCCGTAAATAGGGGCCCATATGTATGGCCGGCAATAATTAACCGATGTTGAATATAAGCGCGGGTTTGCAGCACGTTAAAGGGTTTTAAATAATAGCTAAATGTAATGCGTTGCTGCAGGGGCCGCAAACCGTATGCGGCTAATTTTTCATCCAATTCAGGTTGACCAAAAAGAATTATTTGCAGTAATTTATGCGTTTCCGTCTCTAAATTACTGAGTAACCTCAACGCTTCCAATGTTTCGACCGGCATCGCTTGGGCTTCATCGATAATCAGCACCACGGTTTTGTGTTGCTGATTAATGTGTATCAATTGCGCTGTTAATGACGTAAGCAAAGCTTGGCCTTGCAATAAAGCGATTTCTTGCAATCCTAATTCATTCGCTAATAATTGTGGTAATTCGCTAGCACTTAACATAGGATTAGGAATGTAGGCAGTTACAAAATCACCTTGCGCCAATTCATTCAGTAATTGGCGGCATAATAATGTTTTCCCAGAACCCACTTCGCCGACTATTTTAATGAAACCTTCGCCTTGCTTAAGGCACACCATTAACATCGTTAATGCTTCAAGATGCGGCGGTGCTTCACAAAAGAATCGTGTATCTGGCGTTAAAGCAAAAGGAGCTAACTTTAAGTGAAAATAATACTGGTACATAAAGGACAATCCGTTAAAAAATCAGTAATGTTCTGCTTGATTACCTGTCATTTCTGTCATTCCACCTTGATGAAAACCGATATCTAATGCATTAAAATTTTTATTCATTTCTTTAAATTGAGTTCTTAATTCATCGGGATGTTCGGATATTAAATGAGGCTTTAACACAATCACCAATTCCAATTTATTCGAAAGTTGCGTGGTTGAGCGGAATAATTGACCTAAAATAGGGATTTGCCCGATGCCAGGTGTGTTAGCTAACGCTTCACCGACTGCATTGCTAATCATCCCACCGATCACAATCAATTGATCATTGGAAGCGCGGACCATGCTATCGTATTCACGCAACGTTTCAGCCGCTAAGGGTAGCGTCATTTGTTGTCCTGAGCCTAAGGTGATGCTTTTATCATCTTCGGTGACAACAGAAATCGTTGGATGGACATGCAATAATATTTGTGAATTCAAATCAATTTCTGGTGTCACATTTAACGTAATGCCTGAAAAAAATGGTGTAAGCGACAGGGATGAGCTCGACGTCGTCGTTCCTGACGATGAGGTATTCGGGGTACTGGTAACCCCTGTTACATAATATGCTTCAGAGCCGACTTTAATAACCGATTGTTGGTTATTGACGGTTAACACGCGTGGATTCGATAATACTTGCACATTGCCTTGTTGTTGCAGCAAATTAATGACCGCAGAATTACTGCCACTGGTCATCGTCACGGTTGTAAAAGGTAAATAACCGCCCACGCCAGCGACCCCCATATTGGTCACCAAGCCCAATAAATTCCAATCAATACCTGCTTGATATTCATTATTTAACTGCACTTCTAAAATACTTACATCTAAAATGACTTGACGATTGACACTGGATTGCAAATGATCGAGAAAAGAAGCGACTTCACGTAATTCATTGGGATAGGCTTTAACCATCACAATGCCAGAAACGGAATTTACCATAACGGAACGGCCATCATTGGTACCCACCAACGTTTTTAAACTGTCGCTTAGCGAATCCCAAAAAGCAATTGACGTCGTCGTTTGCAATGAATCCACTGTTGGCGAGACTTGAGGCAACGTCGAGGAAGAAGACGTGGCTGAACTTGCTTGTGCCACCCCCATACTAGAACTGACTAAATCACTGGCGGCAACCGAAGTGGTAGAAGTCGATTGTCGTTTAACATCCAGATAATTCACGCGAAATAATTGCGTTTTTAATTTAGGCGCAAAGACTTCAAAACCAAAAGAAGTGGCATTGTAATCATAACCGTACATATCACGTACCGCTTCAAAAATTTGCGGTACCGTTACGTCTTGTAAATCTAAGGTAATATCACCGGTTATTTTAGGGTCAATAACGATATTGTAGGGCGTGCGTTTGCGTAAATTCTTGAAGAACAGTTGCGCGGAGATAGCAGAGACATGGATGGTAAATTGTTTATTAAAAAGGCTATTATGTGACGTTACACTACTGTTTACGCTAGGGATCAAAGCGTTTTTCACCGCCGCTGGCAGACGCTGATCATGCTGCAATTTTTCTGTCGCCAGACTTTCTTGTGCCCCTTGAGCTAACTGCGCTTTGGCAATTTCCAGGGGTGTTTTAATTTTGGGTGGTTTAAGATCGCAACTGGTTTGGCCCGCTAGCAAAACAATCGCCATAATCAGGCAAGAAAATCTACGTATCATTCAAGTTCCTTCTTGTAAACATTAAAAAGCACCCACAACATGTCAACCCCTGCGTTTACAAATAACGCTGTAAATCGGTATGAGTTAATAAAAAAACCCCATCAGCACCGCGTTCAAAATCAAGCCACGTGAATGGCACATGGGGATAACGATCCATCACCGCTTTTTCAGAATTACCCACTTCAACAATCAATACCCCTTGTGGTTTCAAATATTTTTTAGCTTCACTTAAAATAGCCTCAATAATCAGTAAACCATCACTACCCGCCGCTAATGCCAAGGTCGGTTCGTGCTGGTATTCAGGTGGCAAATTTGCCATATCAACCGCATCAACGTAAGGTGGATTGCTCACGATGATGTCATATTGGACATTTTCAGGCAAAGGCTTAAATAAATCCCCTTGATAGAGTTGAATACGCTCAGCCAATTGATGTTTATCAATATTTTTCGCGGCAATACGCAATGCTTCAGGTGAAATATCCACCGCATCCACTAAAGCTTCGGGTAAATACGCTGCACACGCTACTGCAATACAACCGCTGCCGGTACACAAATCTAAAATACGGCTGGCATGATCATTATGTAACCAAGGTTCAAAACGTTTTTCAATCAATTCGGCTAATGGTGAACGGGGAATCAAAACATGCTGATCAACATAAAAATCTAAGTGGGCAAACGACATTTTATGGGTTAAATAAGGGGCTGGCATTCTTTGTTCGATACGACGCAACAAGACTTCCACCAAGCGAATTTTTTCTTTTCGCGTTAAACGCGCATACATGGCTGACTCAGGCAATTGATCGTCAAGCGATAACACATGCAGGATAAGACTAATTGCTTCATCCCAAGCATTATCGGTACCATGGCCATAATATAAATCAGCTTCTTTAAAACGACTGACCGCCCATCTGGCAAAATCATTGATCGTTTGCAATTCATCCACCACATGTTGCAGCTCTACCATAAAAAACCTATGTTTTTATTTAAAATTAACCACTAAACCTTGTAAAAACTTACCCTTTTCTACGCCACTTAATTCTAAATCAATATGATTTTGGGTGAGATCGTAATTCAAACCATGAACACCGTAATTGACCATGCTCAACATTAAAGGATAGCCATTAGTATTGTAGTACACTAAAACAAAATTTGCTTTTCGAAGTATCTGTTCTGCTAAACGGCCTGTTTTAGTGGGATCAAAACTCTGTAAAATATCCAAATTAGCGATCGTTTGAATTTGGCTTAAATCTTCAATCAATAAGGGTGATTTAACATTATTGATATCTTCTTTACCCTTATAAATCCCGACAATGAAACCAGAACCGGTATAAACATCCGATTTTATAAAATGGGTTGGATCGAAAAATTTTACTACCAGAATCGGGCCATGCAACAGCGTCAACTTGGGATACATCGTTGCTTGCATGACAGCATCATCAGGCACTAACAATTGATTGGCTGCCACCGGCTGACCATAACCTTGCCCCTGTGCACTTAAACAGAATACCAGCAAAGAAATGCCCACGCCCTTTAGCCACATTGGTTTCATAGAGAGCCCTTACATAATAAAGAATGATAACACCCATAACTCAAGCTTCTTTATAGCATCAAAGAGCTGTTATTATCCACAACAACGCCGTAAAATCAGCCCAAATACCAAGAGAATACCACAATCATGGCACAAGCTCAGCTCTTATTCATCAATGGCACTTCCAGTACGGGCAAAACCACGTTAGCACGTAAACTTCAAGCCTTATGGCCAACACCAATGATTTATCTAGGGCTTGATAGTTGGATCACAACGGTGCTGGCGGAAAAATATTGGGAGCAAGCGGTGAATCTCGATCAAATAAAAGATGACTTGTCGGTAAAGCAAGGTACGCATTTTTTATTACCAAATACGGTCGATAATTTGACGCCTTGGCCTAAAATAGCCAGCGGTAGCGTATCAGACCAAGCCGTTGCCATCCTTCATGACACCGCTTTAGCTTTTTTGAATAAAGGCTCGAGTGTCGTATTAGATGGTGTTTTTTTAAGCCCTACTTGGCGCGATGATTTCTTACTAAAAACAGCCCATTGTTCACGCTGCCTCATTCAAATGATCGCGCCAGATACGGTTTTAAAAGCACGGGAACGCCAACGTGGCGATCGCATGAAAGATGTATTTCGTAGTTTAAATTTAATCATCCATCAAGGTCTTGACTATGACCTGTCTTTAGATAGCGGTATTTTGTCCGAACAACAGTGCGTCGAGAAAACACTGTCATGGCTAAAAGCCCATCAACGCGTTTAAATCTACTGCATTATTGCACACTTAGTATATAATGCTTCGTTCAAATAATAAAATAACTCCTTATGCTCAAGCAACGTACGATTAACCAAATCATCAAAGCCACAGGCATCGCCTTACACACGGGCGAAATGGCAGTACTAACGCTTCACCCCGGCGCTATTGACAGCGGCGTGGTGTTTCGTCGTATCGATCTTTGCCCACCAGTTTCGATTGTCGCCAATGGCTTTAATGTCGGCGATACGCGTTTATCCACGACATTATTACAAAAGAATGTTCGCGTTTCTACCATTGAACACTTGATGTCGGCTTTGGCGGGTTTAGGGATTGATAATATTTTGATCGATATCAATGCGTCAGAAATCCCCATCATGGATGGTTCGGCCGCCCCCTTTGTATTTTTATTGCAATCGGCAGGAATCGTTGAACAAGACGCTTTAAAAAAATTCATCCGCATCAAAAAACCGCTTACCGTTAGCGATGGCGATAAACACGCGCGTTTTAAACCTTATGAAGGCTTTAAGTTGCGTTTTACTATCGACTTTAATCATCCGATTTTTAATGAAAAACACCGTTATGCTGAAATCGATTTATCCAGTACGTCTTATTTAAAAGATATCAGCCGCGCCCGTACGTTTGGCTTCATCAGCGAATATGAACAATTACGACAATTAAATCTTGCTCAAGGCGGCAGTCTCGATAATGCGATCGTCGTTGATGAATACCGTATTTTAAATCCTGAAGGTTTACGTTATGAAGATGAATTTGTCCGGCATAAAATCTTAGATGCTATCGGCGATCTTTATTTATTGGGTCACCCGATATTAGGGGCTTATGAAGGCTTTAAATCTGGCCATGCTTTGAATAATCAATTAGTGCGAACGTTACTACAGACCCCGGAAGCGTGGGAAATTGTCACCTTTGGCGATGTTAAGAAAAAAGCCCCGATTGCTTATATGCCAGCGCTGTTAGCAACGCCGGCACTCCGCTTTCAATAAACTTAAGCTTTAACCCTAAGCAGGGTTGGCTGCCTTGTTTTCACTATTCGCTCTAGCCATAGTTACTTTGTTAGCACCCTCACTGACACTATTGCCTACCGGGCAGAAATAATTGGGTGATAATTGTTGATGATAAGCATTCATGCCTTCGCCCATCACTACTAAACCTGCAGCCTTACCCGCTCCATTTATTACCACAGGGCTGGAAATCGGTCCAAACTGTTGACACATCGATGCTCCAACAGGACAATTGCTCGCTTGCATCCAAAAACCTTTATCCCCTGATACCAATATAATCGGACAATGAAAACGGGCAATAGTATTGGTTTTATTGGCTACCCCTTGGACATTCCAACAATCCGCGTATTGCAACATTTCATTACTAGAAATGTTACAAGACTGTTCTGGATAATCCGCTGTTTTTTGTACGGGTCCATGACGATTCATTCCTCCGGCCAATAAATAAAGCGGTGCATATTCTGAAAAAGGGGTCATTTTTTCTGCTGCTAGGGCACGCGTTTCACATGATGTTGTCCCCACATTGACACCCTTATAGATAGGGCAATCGCATGTTGCAGATATTCCATTGAGGTTTTTTGTGCAATTAGTTTTTGAACATAAAGCATAAACTGAATCACAGGTAATTAACCGTGAATCCACTTGGGCATTGGCAACTGTCCCCATAGTTAACAAAACAACCGTAGAAATGATCGAACGCATTATCACCCTTTTTTTCCTTATAATTTATAATCAACAGGTTTGTACGGCTATTTGCATCATACTATAAAATAGGACATTCACAATAAAAAAATGCTCGCTCCACTGCCTTTCACTTAAGCACGATGCGACACGTCCCCACACAAAATCCCGGCTTATTAATACAAGACCATTTCTCTGTGGCAGTGGGTTGAAATAAAGGATTTTTTTCATTATTGCGGCAATCTTCAGCAATATCACAGCCTGAAGCACAGTGAGGGGGAGCGTTAATGGAATCAACCACTACTTTTCCATCAGGCGCTGTGCTAATCGGTGACTTCGCAAGGATAGGATCTGCGACTGCAAACATGGGCATCGTTAAACCAACTACGACTAATCCTAAACACATTATTTTTTTACATAGTGTTGTTGCATAGTGTTGTTGCATAGTTAAGCTTCTCTTTTTAATTAATCAGTTAACAAACTGGATATCATGGCTTAAAAACGTATAAAACTTGCGATCATAACCGCTAAAATAAACAGCGACGTTACTACAAAAAAATTTATCGCGTTCAAGATAAAAAATCACCGCGGTTAACGCAACGCGCACGACTTGTTAGCTAAATACTCGTCAACGTCGTATAGGTGAAGGGTTCACCATGAAGCACCGCTTCCTTAAAAACCAGTATGGCATACTGAGTTAAATACCAACTTCCACCGACGAGAATCAAGCTTAAAGCCAGCAATACTGACGCCAATAACACTTCACAAACGGGATAATTGTCACCAATTCCTTTTAATTTTCCTAGTCCTTATCAACTACCGCTAAAAGCCGGGCTGCGTTTTTCTAAAAAAGCCATCGTGCCTTCTTGTTTATCAGCGCTAGCGCACGTAAGGGCAAATTGTAACGCTTCTAATTCAAGGGCATCTGGCAAACTTAAATCAAAGCCTTGATCGATCACTTGCATAGCAGCTTTTACCGCTAATGGACCATTGTTGATGATAAGTGTTAATAAGGCAACTGCCCGCGGCAACAGGGATTCTTGATTGGTTACTTCAGTTATCAAACCCCATTGATAAGCCGTTTGCGCATCGATGAAACGGCCTGTTAAACACAAATCCAGCGCTCGCCCCTTACCAACTAAGCGACTCAAACGTTGGGTGCCGCCATATCCTGGAATCACGCCAAGTTTAACTTCTGGCTGGCCAAACAAGGCATTATCAGAGGCAATGCGCACATGCATCGCAAGCGCTAATTCGCACCCCCCTCCAAAAGCAAAGCCATTGATCGCCGCTACACAGGGTTTAGCTAACGTTTCAATTAAACGCATCAATGCTTGGCCTTCTCGGGCAAAGTTTAAGCCTTCTAAAGCATCAACAGTGGCTAATTGATTGATATCGGCTCCAGCGCAAAACGCTTTGCCTTGTCCCGTAAACACTAAACCCCGACAGTGTGGCGTTGCTTTGGCGTGCAAGACAATATCCGTTAACTCAGTGATTAACACTGAATTTAACGCATTTAATTTTTCAGGCCTGGTTAAACTGATTTGCCAAATGCCCGCCTCTAAGTGATCAACTTCGAGCGTATCATACGTCATGAGCCATCCTTAATATTCAGATAATAACAATTCCGTCGCCAGCGCCACATACGCTTTCGCACCACTGGCATTGGCATCGTACAACAATACCGGCAAGCCATAACTTGGTGCTTCAGCCAAACGTACATTACGAGGAATAATCGTTTGGAACACTTGTGTCTTAAAGACCGTCAATAATTGTTCAGAGACTTCTAACGTCAGCGCATTTCGACCATCGTACATCGTGCGTAAAATACCGCGAATTTTTAACGTAGGGTTTGCTGTTTGTTTGATTTGTTCAATGGTATTTATTAAGGCGGTTAAACCTTCCAGAGCGAAAAATTCACATTGCACCGGAATAATGACCCCGGTTGATGCGACCAACGCATTAACCGTCAACATATTGAGTGACGGTGGACAATCGATTAACACATAATCGTAATGTTCACGCACCGCTTTTAACGCATTACGTAAGCGAAATTCCCGCAGCGGCACTGCCAGCAAGTCAATTTCAGCTTGCGTCAATTCACTATTGGCTGGCACTAAATCATAACCACCCGGCGTTGCCTGCTGAGCGTCGAGCAATGTTTTTGCAGCCAACAAAACATCGTTGCTCGACGCTAATAATTCACTTTTATCGATGCCACTTCCAGTGGTAGCATTGCCTTGAGGGTCCAGGTCGATAACGAGCACTCGCTGCCCTTGGCTCACGAGTGATGCGGCAATATTAATACAACTGGTGGTTTTTGCTACCCCGCCTTTTTGATTACAAAAACAAAAGACATTCATAACATTTTAACTTTTAAAATATGCCGCTCTGCATGTAAGTGCGGGACTATCACTGAATGGACATCTACAACACGAAATTCTTCGGGAATTTCATGGATTTCCATTAAAGGATAAACGCCTTTCATCGCAATGAACATCCCATCTAACGCCACTAAATGCTCAGTGGCAAATAACATTTCGCGCATCGAGGTATAAGCTCTGGAAATGATCGTGTCAAATTTCGTAAAGCGATGCACCTCAGTGAGTAAATTACTTTTTTGAAAACCTTCGACCCGTTCATTGATGACTCTGACATTTGTCAAACCTAAGGTATGGACAACATGAAACAGAAAACGGGCTTTTTTGCCATTACTATCAATTAACGTAAACTGTTTATTCGGATTCGCCAATGCCAATGGAATTCCTGGCAAACCGGCACCTGAACCAATATCGGCGATCAAATCACCCGCTAAAAAAGGACTGGCGGATAAACTGTCAAAAATATGCCGCACCACAATATCTTCCGGTTCACGAACAGACGTTAAATTATAGGCACGATTCCATTTGATAATGAGATCAACATAATTCAATAATTGTTGTTGGTTAAACGCCGATAGGGATAAACCCATGTCGATTAAGCCAGTAGTTAAAAATTCCGATAAATTAGTCACTTTCTGTTTAAAACTCAACTGAGGGTTATTAATAGGTTCAAATAACCCAGGGGTTATTGTACGATTCTGCGTCATTGAATCCTTCCGTTCTTTCTTATAGAGTGTCATTATAAAAATCTCGTTAAAATTAAGCGGCTTTAACACGCCAGGACCACCAGCCATTAAACCTTGAATAGACACTAAATACCGTTACAAAGCTAAAATTTCCAGCTTAGTTTTTTTCAAATGCACTGTTAACAAGGAAATGGCCGCCGGGGTCACGCCGGGAATACGCGCAGCTATTCCCAGCGTTTCAGGTTTAACCATTTGCAATTTTTGCCGGACTTCGATCGATAAACCACTTACCGTATCATAATCTAAGCGCAAGGGAATTTGCGTGCTTTCTTGCTTGCGCTGCCGTTCAATTTCCAGCCCTTGACGTTCGATATACCCTTGGTATTTCGCCTGAATTTGAATTTGTTCGCCAACCGCTTTATCCTCTAAACCGGGTGCTACAGACGGCAAGGTGCGCAATTTTTCATAATCTAATTCTGGCCTGCGCAATAAATCAAACGCGGTATTTTCGTGACTAATGGCTTTGTCGAGCCAAACGGTCAACGCGTTAGCCGCGTCAGAGCCAGGAACAATCCAAATCGCTTCCAACCGGGCTTTTTCTTGTTCGATCGCATCGCGTTTATCACAAAATGCCGCCCAGCGGCTATCATCCACCAAACCTAATTCTCGGCCAATCGCTGTCAAGCGTAAATCCGCATTATCTTCTCGCAATAATAAACGGTATTCGGCTCTGGAAGTAAACATGCGATAAGGTTCAATGGTACCACGACTGATCAAATCATCAATTAATACACCAATGTACGCTTCATCACGCTTGGGTGTCCAGGCAGGCAAACCTTTGGCTTGGCGCCCAGCGTTTAAACCGGCAATCAAGCCTTGAGCAGCCGCTTCTTCATAACCGGTGGTGCCATTGATTTGACCGGCAAAAAATAACCCAGCAATGCATTTTGTTTCAAGTGACGCTTTTAAATCACGCGGATCAAAATAATCGTATTCAATAGCATAGCCAGGACGCGTAATAAACGCTTTTTCTAAACCTTTCATTGAACGCACGAGCTGTAATTGCAAATCAAAGGGTAAACTGGTGGAAATCCCATTGGGATAAACTTCATTCCCATCCAAACCTTCAGGTTCAATGAAAATTTGATGCGCTTCTTTAGTTGCAAAGCGCACGACTTTATCTTCAATGGAAGGACAATAGCGTGGCCCAATGCCCTCTATCACACCCGTATACAAAGGCGAACGGGATAAACCACAGCGAATAAGCTCATGGGTATTGGCATTGGTATGGGTAATATAACAAGGTACTTGTCGCGGATGATCGGTATTTTTACCTAAAAAAGAAAACACTGGGCACGGATCATCACCAGGTTGAGCTGTCATCACACTAAAATCAATCGAGCGACGATCGATGCGCGGCGGCGTCCCGGTTTTTAAACGCCCCACATGAAAGGGTAATTCACGCAACCGATTAGCCAGAGCTATCGAGGGTGGGTCCCCTGCTCGTCCACCTTGGTAATTTTCAAAACCAATATGAATTTTACCGCCTAAAAATGTGCCTACCGTTAAAACAACGGCTGGTGCGTAAAATTTAAGGCCCATTTGGGTAACCACACCGAACACGCGATCATTTTTTACCAGTAAATCATCGACAGCTTGTTGAAATAACCATAAATTTTCTTGATTTTCAAGTAAGCCACGAATCACCTGTTTGTAAATCACTCGATCCGCTTGAGCGCGTGTTGCACGAACCGCCGGCCCTTTGCTGCCATTTAAAACACGAAATTGAATACCGGCGCGATCCGCTGCATAAGCCATAGCACCCCCTAGAGCATCAATTTCTTTGACTAAATGCCCTTTGCCAATACCCCCGATCGCAGGATTGCACGACATTTGCCCTAAGGTTTCCATATTGTGGGTTAATAATAAGGTTTTTGAACCCGTGCGAGCAGCAGCTAACGCAGCTTCTGTGCCGGCGTGACCGCCACCGATGATGATAACATCAAAATTTTCAGGGTACTGCATGACTAAATACCTAAACAATGAACAACGTAATGATGGCCGCTATTCTATCAGAATAGCGCTAGCAAGGGGCTTTATAACCAAAAAATAACCCGTTTTAGGACGGTATCTACCGTGTAATAAACCAGCAAAGCAAGACTTACCACTACGAATAAAATAGCGAAGACAAAATCCATCTGCAAACGCGCATTAGCTTCGAGTAATAAATAGCCTAAACCACGGTTGGCACCCACCCATTCCCCAATAATCGCAGCTAAAGGTGCGCCGGCGGCTGCAACTCGCAAACCGGTCGCTAATTTAGGTAATGCACTCGGGATTTGAATATGCCGTAAAATCTGCCAACGTGACGGTGTCATCACCTGTGCCATTGCCATTAACTCCAGGCGTGGCACCAACAAGCCATCTAAAAAAGCTGTCATAACGGGAAAGAACAACATCAGCATGGTGATGACAATTTTAGAGTTTAAACCATAACCCAGCCATAAAATCAACAATGGCGCGATAGCAAACGTGGGGATCGCTTGACTGAATACTAAAATCGGTAACACGCTCAAGCGCACGCCACGCCAATACGCCAAGACAATCGCAACCCCCATACCAAAAACGGTTGCCAAGACAAAACCCAACAGCATTTCCGTCAATGTCACCCCCGCTTCACGCACCAGCAATACCGTATTTGCACTGAGCGCTTGATACACTAACCACGGACTGGGTAAAAAGTACGCTGGAATATTTGTCATAACGACAACAGCTTGCCACAATAAGACACTTACAAACACTAACCCTAAAGAACGCCAAACCATCGTCATGGACTTACCTTTTCATCTGCTAACTGCTGCCATAATCGCGCTTGTTCCGTTAAGAGTTGATCATTCAAATAACGTGGTGTTGGGGTAAGTGGAACGCTGCAAGGAATTAATTGTGCAGGTGAACCTTTTAAAATATAGATAACATCGGCTAAGCGCAAAGCTTCAAGGGGATCATGGGTAATTAACAACACGGTTTTGGAGCGTAATAATTCGCAACTTAAACTTTGCAAACTAAAACGGGTGATGCTATCCAGTGCTGAAAAAGGTTCATCCATCAATACCAAAGGCTTGTCTTCTAATAGCGTTCGCACCAAGGCAACGCGTTGGCGCATACCACCGGATAAGGCAGTGATTTTTTTAACTAAATCAACGTCATTAAAACCAACACGGCTTAATAATTGCCGTGCGTATTGTTTTAATTCCACCGTCACACAGTGGCGTAACCGGTAACCCAATAACACATTATCGATGAGTGATAACCACGGCAATAAATTATCGTATTGCGCCATCCAAGCAATTCGCCCTGTTAAAGGAAGTCCATCGGACGTGTGAATACTTTTTTGAATAACCGCATCCGAACTGGGTGGCAAATTGGCTAATAATTGCAATAAACTGCTTTTGCCGACACCGCTTGGACCCAAGAGACACGTAAAACTGCCGGCAGTTAAGCTTAAATTCAAATGCTCAAATAAAACTTGCTGCTTATAAGCAAAACAGACATTCGTTAATCGCACATCAAACATAGCGGATCTCTTAAGGCTTTAAACAAAACACCACGACTTTCCGATGCCCTAAGCGCCCTTTATCTACCATAATGACGTTATTTTTAAATTCCACACTCTGGGCTGCAAACACGGCATCGGTGGTAATAAACCATGCATGTTGAACTTGAACCCCTGCAAGGCTGTGGACAAATAAAGGCAAGGTCGGTAAATCAGCGGCTAACACAAATTGAAGTGCTTCACCATCGGGATCCATATCAAAAAAAACCATAGGTTGATCAGCCGGTAATTGACTCAAGACATGCTTTACAAAAGGTTCAACACGATTAAGACTAACATTGACAGGACTGATCACAAACACCAAGACGACCCAAAAACTTAGCACAGCCAAACCCAGCACGCGCAGAGGCTTTGCTAAACCATAGGCTTTGGGGTGATGAAATAAAATGTATGCGCTGCCACAACTCAGCAGGGTCAATAAAAAATACCCTGAAAAATAATGGG
Organism: uncultured Gammaproteobacteria bacterium; assembly: GCA_903888615.1. Lineage (GTDB taxonomy): Bacteria > Pseudomonadota > Gammaproteobacteria > CAISUE01 > CAISUE01 > CAISUE01. The sequence continues at coordinate 33,229 of CAISUE010000034.1, read as the reverse complement.
CATTGACATCCAGCCCTTTTAAATGCGTCACCACGATAAAAGCGCTAATCAACACCACACTTAAAAAAGGCAAACTTAAAAAAAGGCTATTTACGCCCTGCAACACGCGAATTTTCAAGGTATTCTGGCTTGGTTGATACCACCAAAAACCTGCCAATATTAATAACGCGGGTACGATCGGCATAATATAGCGAATTTTACGTACCCCTGGAATGCTCATGCCGATCATGACAATCAGTATCCATAAAACGCATTGCCGCAATAAGTGATACACGGGCGTTGTTGGCTTAAGGAGTTTGGCACCAAAACACAGCACCGTCGCCAACGCCAATTCGAAACTCAGCGCGTAATTAGCAAAAGCATCGGTAAAATACGCCCAAAAAGGATAGTGATGGCTGTTATCTGTCATGCGACCTACTATTTGCATTTGCAAAACCTTTTTTACAAAAGGCAAACCTGCGGTGTGATAGGCTGCCAACAAAAGCAGCATCAACAATACGATGAATAATGCCCCCGCTTTTAAAGCAAACGCCCTCGCCTGTTTCAAACCAGCTTGACTTGAAACACTAACGCAAACAATACCGGCAGGAATAACGAGGCCGATGGGCCCTCGAATAGCAAAACCCAGAATTAACGGTAAACTTAAGCCAAAGGTTCGCCATGAAAGCCAGCGTTCTGGCAGTGTTTTGTCATAAATGGCATAAAAAGCCCAGAGACTGACCAACATCACCAAGGGATCCATGGTTAAACTACGCGCTGAATCTAAGCATTGGAAAGTTAAACCGCTTAACAGGACGGATACTAACGCCCAGGTCCGATCATAACGAATCAAGAGTTTATAAATAAGCACTAAGGTCACCGAACAGGCGATAGCACTCGGTAAAATAGCACTGAGGGTGGTTAAATGCCCCCATGGCAAACTGAATAAATAAATTAAGGCTGTATGCAAACCTGGGTAATCAGGGTAAGGCATGCCGTAAGTCGTTGGAAACCAACTGGGTCCATTATTCAACATTTCTTTAGCAAATAAACCGAAACGTGTCTCAAAACCGATTAATTCTCGACCAAACACGCCATAAGTGAACGCAACCAAACTGATGATGAAAATCAATACCGTATCGCGATAATAACTAAACCTGCTGTTATGCATTCGTTTTCCTGATGATATAAGCTTATCCAATGCGTCACAAAAAGACATGGCATGCAGTTGACAGCTTATCTAACAATGATCATGTGGATTGTAACCGTAATGCTATGGCAAGCCAAGGCCTAATCCTAACGAAAACGCTTGCGTCTCATTAAGTAATGAGGTATCATTTCCCGCTTAAATTGCGCCCGTAGCTCAGATGGATAGAGTACCTGGCTACGAACCAGGCGGTCGGGAGTTCGACTCTCTCCGGGCGCACCAATTTTAGTTTTTCAAAAAGCCATGTCCTTTCAACGTCATGGCTTTTTTGCGTTTTAGTAACCGTTTTTTTAACGCACTTGGTATCCCTTCAGCAGGTATCAAGCAAATTTACCCCCCTATAGTGAACCATCGCAAGACAAAGCTTTCATCTTCCTGCTAACATTACCGATAAGGGTCATGCTGAGCTCAAAAAAATTTAAGTAAGCTGCTAAAAAATGTAAAAATACGACTTTCTATTGGAGAATAACTGATGCGAATTGTCATAGCCTTAGGTGGTAATGCCCTGTTAAAGCGTGGTGAACCGATGACGGCAGAAAAACAATTAGCGAACATTAAAATCGCCGCAACCCAAATCGCTAAAATCGCTCCCGGCAATCAATTGATCATCACTCATGGTAATGGCCCGCAAGTGGGTTTATTAGCGCTGCAAGGTCATGCCCACCCCTTCCCGTTAGATGTCTTAGACGCTGAAACCGAAGGCATGATCGGTTATTTATTAGAACAAGAAATCGCTAATTGTTTAAGATCCTCTCGCGCTGTGGTAACCCTATTGACGCGCGTGGTGGTCAATGCCCATGATCCCGCTTTTGGTGATGCCAGTAAACCTATTGGTCCTTTGTATTCTAAAGCAGATGCCGAACATTTGACGCAAACCTGCGGCTGGCAAATGCTTCTGGAAAACCAAAAATATCGCCGCATCGTAGCTTCCCCTGAACCACAACACATTATCAATATCGACGCTATTGCACACTTGCTTAAACAAGACACCATCGTAATCGCTGCCGGTGGCGGCGGTATTCCAGTAATTTTTGATGAGAGCAGTGGCCACTATCGAGGTGCTGAATGCGTTATCGATAAAGATTTGAGCAGTGCTTTATTAGCGATCGAACTGGCTGCCGATCATTTGTTGATCGCCACGGATATCGATGCGGTTTATCACGATTGGAAAACAGTCAACCAAAAAGCCATTCGCGATATTACTGAACAAGCGTTGCAACAATTGGAATTTGCAAAAGGGTCGATGGCTCCTAAAGTGCGGGCTGTTTGCAACTATGTACAAGCCACCCAAAAAAGCGCTTCCATCGGTGCGCTAGAAAATATTTACGAATTATTACAGGGTAGTAGTGGCACCCGTATTCATGCTTAATGGTAGACAGCCATTTCACTGCTGATTGTTTTTTTACCTTGCATAGCAAAAGCGCGATTTTACAAGCTAATGCTTCCCTGGTGAACAGGTAGGTACAGGTGTAGATGCAGAGGTAGCCGAAGCTATTTTCGCTGCGCACCATTGCTCAATCACCCCACACACTTGCTCTTTATTAAAAGGTTTGGTGATGTACGCATCGGCTCCTGCTTTAAAAGCTGCCGCTTTATCTTGTTCTTGCGCATTGCCGGATAAAGTAATAATGGGTTTACGTAGCAAATGATGCAATTGTTCAAATTGGCGAATTTCTTGGATAGCTTCCAAACCATTTTTTTTAGGCATCAACGTATCCATGAAAATCATATCGATCAAAGCATGCTGTTGCTGATAACTATTGACAGCTTCTTCACCATCGCAGGCAATTACACAACGATGCCCGGCTTGTTTGAGCATAAAACATAAACATTTACGATTGATTTCATTGTCTTCGACCACCAAAACTTGATGAGAACCGGTACTGGGTGTTGGCGGATTAAGTGGGGTGGTGGTGCTTTGATTAACTAAAACACGTTCTTGTTCATTCAAGCGATCGCACAACAGCGTACAAATAAATTCTGAACCACGCTGCCACTGGCTGTTAACCTTAATATCACCCCCCATTCGTTGCGCTAATTGTTTAGCAATCGTTAAGCCCAATCCCGAGCCACTGTATTGATTGCCTGTCACTAAATTGGCTGACTGGTAACTCTCAAACACATGCGCTAATTCTGTTTCTTTCAGACCCTGCCCGGTATCTTTGACGCTAATGGCAAAACGATTTTGCTGAGCAGTTTGATCGACCAATTGTAATTTTATGGTAATAGAGCCTTGTTCCGTAAATTGAATTGCATTATTTAATAAATTTAAAATAATCTGTTTGAGCCTTAGCGCATCACTTTTTACCCAATTCTCATCCGACACGGGACTCTCTACATGTAAAATCAAGCCTTTTTGTTGTGCCTTCGCTTGACACATTAACGCCATTTCTTGAACAAGCAGTGCTATATTTAACGGTTTATTGATCAGAGTGAATTGCGCACTGGTCATTTTATCCAAAGCAAGGTTTTCATCTAAAATCCCGGCTTGGTGTCGGCAACACAATTGAATATCGGAGACAGCATTGCTGATAGCATTCGAACTTTTTGTTAAGCGATCAAAGATATCCATCGCTTCTAAACTTGGTGTGATGTATTGCAAAAGTAATTGACTATCGTCATTAATGGTTTTGGCATAGCCAGCAATCACTTCGCTGAGACTCACCACTCCGCTGACAGGATTACGAATTTCATGACACAGATGAGCAATAAAATCTTGTTGTTTACTTTTTATTTGCATCGCTTTGGCTTGCTGTTGTTGTACTAATTGCTGCAACACTTTTTCAGCTTTTTTTTGGGCACCCAAATTCGTACCTGTCATATAAATACACTCATTTTGCAAGTAAAGACACCAATTAATACTGCGAAAATCCCCATCTTTGCTCAAAAACCGTATCACAATATCTTTTGCAATCGGCCGATTAAATAACAGCGTGAATAATGCTCGATCTTGCGGATGTAAAAAAGCCAATAACGAATGGCCCAATAAATCTTTCGCATCAAAGCCTAAGACATGACAAAACATGACATTAAAAAATTGAATAAGACCATTTTTACCGATGATACAAAAAAGACTTTGTGATAATAAAAAAATCTGACTGAGGCTCTCTTGACTAAAATCCGCCGGTTGTTCATTGGCACGCACCACGACCCGTTCTGGAAAATGTGCTATCAATGTGGCATGAACGCTTTGGGTTAATTGATTGTAATTAAGATCCAAACACTGTAAACGGTCATTCTGTAAAAAATCCACCGCGGCAGCATCACTAATGTGATTGTAGCTTAAATACAATTCACGCAAACTCTTACTCTGAGCGAGTGCTTTGGCACCAATATCACGCACATCGTTATAATTTAAAAACAACGCATAAAGATGACTCATACTACTTAAGGCAGCAGCACCTCTTGGATCAATAGCATTACCTGATAAATACAATGTGGTTATCGACGTGTTTGCACCCAAAGCTTGGGCAGCTAAATCGTCTAAGCGATTATAATTGAGCACCCCTGTTGTTAAAGTTTTATTGGGAATAAAATACGCTAAACCGAGATGACTTATTGTATTCGCTGTTAGATCAAGGTAAGTGAGTGAGGGAAGTTTGGCGAGCACAGATAAAACTTGATCAGTCACTTGGTTATAACTTAAATCAAGACGCGTTAGCGTGGTATTCGCCGCAAACGCGTCAAGCACATCATAATTAATTCGGTTATTACTGAGATTTAAATTGCTAATCGATGCATTGCTAAGCAATAAACTGGCACCTTTATCTTCAATAACATTGGCACTCACATTTAACGTAGCGCCTTTAAAATACGTTGCTAATTCTTCCGCGCCACTGGCTGTCAGGGCATTATCGCTTAGACTTAATTCTTGCCAAGTACTATTTTTAGCAACCACAGCTGCTCCATCATCCCCTAAATAATTATTATCTAAATATAACGTGTGTAAAGATTTATTATTCATCAACAATCGCGCACCTTCACTATTAATATCATTATTCATGAGGGATAAGTACTGTAAACTAGGTTGCTGCGCGAAAGTCTGCAAACCTTGATTGCTAATCGCATTACCGTTGAGTAATAATTTTTGTAAGCAAGGCAATTCACCCAGTGTCAGTGCACCTTTATCACCAATGGTATTGATATTTAAATTAAGTTCAATTAATTGCTTCAGTTGGCTCAATACGCCAATGGCATGATCGCTTAAATTATTCCCCATTAAATTTAAACGCGTAATCGTTGGAGCTTTTAGCAATGCCTGAATCCCCACATCGCCTAATAAATTACCTGTTAAATTAAGGCTCGTGATAGCTGGATATTTTTGCAAATGCGTGACAACCCGCGCTAAATCATCGGCATCTAAACCTTGATGGCTCAAATCCCAGACATTACTCGTGGCACAAGGGGCTGTTAATTTTTCAAAATCACTGCTTGATAAGGGCATAGCTATTCTCCTAGCATGGTTAATGGTATTAGAAGTTAGGAAGCTCGCAATTTTCATGCCAATAAAGGGGCTTATTCAGACAATGCTGCTAAATGAAGTAACTGAAATTTTCAGAGAAGAAACCTATTATGAAACGTAAAGGATTTAAAATTTAGCGGTGAGTGGCTTCATAAAACTTTAAGCTTGGTGAATTAAACTATTTCAAAAAAAAACCAGAGTAAACATAGATGGATGAAGAGGAATTACTGGCGGTAAAAAAAATAGTCTTAGTGTTTGAAGCAGAACCAGTGTTATTTGCCCATATAACGATTAATCAGGGAAAAATAACGGCGTTATTAATCAACATTGACGAGCATTCCGGGACGGTCAATCATGATTCAATAATACCCAATATAATAATTATCAAAAAGCATTTAGCGCGACAAGCTAACTTGGCTTTTGCCCCACTCCCCTTAATTGAACGCAGAGAAGCGATTATCGCGCTTTGTGCCAAACAAGAGTTAGCGTTAGAAAGTTTACAACGCTATTATCAACTTTGTTTAATACCTTGCGCATCAAGGCCGCAGCCACTAAGGGCAACAGTTAACACTCTGCCGACAACTGCCTATTCTCAAGATAAGCAAAATTCAGCTGCTAACTTGAGGCGCTAAACGACTAGTAACGCAGCCACTAAACAGGTACAGCTAAAGGATTTTAACAAATGCCTCTATTTCGACTTGGTAAGTTTGGCTGCCGAAACGGGCATAAAGTCGATCACTTGCCGACAAGCGCTATCTAAACAAGGCTTAACAGTGCGAATCGTCAGGGTGCATTCATTAACGGATTTTTCGCCCTTCGCGTCTTTATCCGTCACCACTGTTTTGCTAGAGCTCACACTTAAAGCAGAACTATAACTGTAGTTATTCATCCCACGTTCATCACTGCGGATTTGTGTCGATTGTCGTTGAATGGTATTATCACATTGTTTAATCATTTCAATACTCGGCGGCACATGAAGCACATCCGCTGAAGAAACACTGCTTAATAAAAGCATTAACACGAATAATTTGTTCATAATTCCTCCAATCATCACTCAGTTAGGATGATTGATTTTGCCAAAAAAATAGCTTAGCGTCGATAGCAAATATTGCTAAGTCTCAATAATAATTGATGACAATACCCCCTCACAGAGGCCAAACTAAACTCTATCGCTTCTGTTACACTCAACCGGCAACATTTGACATTCTAAATCACCAGGAAAATCTCCTATGAAAAAAACGTTATTAGCACTCAGCCTAACATTGGCATTAAGCAGCATGGGCACGCTTGCATTGGCAGAAACCGCGGTAACTGCCAATACTGTCAGCACCCCCGTTGCCACTACAGCTGCCCCATTGACAATGGTTGCGGTGTTGAAATTATTAGATCAAGCGGGTTATAAGCATATTCATAATATTGAATTTGACCATGATGTTTATAAAGTAGAAACTTTTGATGCCCAAGGTGAAAAATTGACATTCAAAGTCGCGGCGGTAAATGGTGTGATTCCCGCTCAAGCGAAACCTGTCACTTATATTACGATGTTGGCTGCAGCTGAAAAATTACAAGCGGACGGTTATAAGGTAATTCATGAAGTAGAATTTGAACACGGGATGTACAAAGCCAAAGCGTTAAATGAAAAAGGTAAAAAAGTAAAGGTTATCGTGAATGCGTTAACAGGGGTGGTCAGCAAAGACTAAACAGTGGCTTGAAAATACCCCGAATGTCTCGGGGTATTTTCTTTGAACACTTAATTTTCAATCGAAGCAATCTTGACATTCGCATCGATGTCTTGACTATAATCTACGCCAGCTGTATTAAAGCCAAACAACCGATAAAATTCATCACGATAACCTTCAATATCGGTGCTGGTCAATAAATTTTCTGTGGTTACCTGTGGCCATAAGCTTTCAATTTGCGCTTGAATATCCGCGTGCATTTCCAAATCATCGAGACGAATCTGTCCATCGCTATCTAAATACAATGGTTGCCCACTGTACAAATGCTCTTTATATAAACGATAAATTTGTTCAATACAGCCTTCATGGGTACCTTGCGCTTTCATGAGTTTATAAAGCAAAGAAATATACAGAGGTACGACGGGAATAGCCGCGCTAGCTTGAGTCACCAAGGCTTTATTGACCGAAATCATCGCCAAACCGTGTACATCTTTTAAAGAATCAGTGATGTTAACTGCGGTAGTCCGTAAATGGTCTTTAGCATGACCGATAGTACCGGCTTTGTAAATATCATGGGTTAATTCAGGTCCCACGTACGAATACGCTACGGTTGTTACACCTTCAGCCAATAGATTTTGCGCTTTAAGATAATCGATCCACAATTGCCAATCTTCGCCGCCCATCACCGCTTCGGTGTGGTCAATTTCTTCTTGTGTAGCAGGACTAATGTCAATGTCATTGACTTCACCGCGAAAAACATCGACCGTTTTACTGTGATAAGTGGCTCCAATAGGTTTCAATACCGATGAAAATAATTGTTCTGTTTCAGGATGCACACGGCGCGGCGAAGCTAAACTGTAAACAATTAAATCCACTTGACCTAAATCGCGTTTAATCAATGCTGCAACTTGGGCTTTGATGGCATTTGAAAAAGCATCACCATTAATACTTTTAGCATACAAACCATCTGCATGAGCCATTTGCTCAAAAGCTGCCGTGTTATACCAACCGGCTGATGCCGTGCGTTTATCATCAGCCGCTTTTTCATAAAATACGCCGATGGTTTTCGCGCCTGCGCCAAAAGTCGCTGCAATCCGACTTGCCAAACCATAGCCGGTTGAAGCGCCGATAACCAACACATTTTTAGGGCCAACAATCGGTGCCTGAGCCTTAACATAGGCAATTTGTTCAGCAACGACTTGATGGCAGCCAGCAGGATGAGCGGTGGTACAAATAAAACCACGAATTTTAGGCAGGATAAGCATGAAAGATCCTTAACGATTGATAGTGAAAATAGCTTTGTCATTATACATCATGAGCCATCGCGTAAACGAGCAGAGAATTGTGCCGTTAAGGTTGAAACCAACCGATCCGACACCCGTGTAATGGCTATTTCTTCCCACGTTTGCTGTTGATCTTCTAGTACGACACTAAAAGCAACACTTTTTTCATTGGAAGCCACACCTTTACCTTGATAAACATCGAACAAGACCAATTCCACCAATTGTTCACCCAAACAGTGGCGAATCGCAGCGCAAAAATCATCGATAATTAACTCACGCGGAACAAAAAACGCAAAACGACGCTTGATGGTCGGAAATTTTGAAAATCGCTTAAAGACGGGTTTTATAGCCTTTGGTAAAACATCCAATTGCAATTCAAATAAAAATACCGGCTGATTTAAGCCCAAGGATTGTTGTAATTGTGGATGCAATTGGCCTAAATAACCGATCAATGTCTCAGCTTGATAAATCGCCGCACATTGACCTGGATGCAACATGCCGTGCTGCGCTGCCACAAAGCGATAACTGACTGACGCAGTCACTTTTTGTAATAATTTTTCCACATCGGCTTTAAGATCAAAAAAATCACTTTGACGTTCGTCTTCAGCCCATTGTTCACGCTGAATAGCCCCTGTCATAAGGCCCGCTAATACACGCGGCTGTTGATAAGTGCCCGTCGTAAAATCTAATTCTGGCGTATAAATCAAGCCATTTTCAAACAATTTAGCTCGGTTTTGTTGACGATCTTGATTGTATAAATAGGTTTGTAACAAGGATGGCCACAAACTCACGCGCATCACCGCTAATTCAGCCGATAAAGGATTTTTTAAGCGAATCGCACTTAATTGCGGAAAACACAGTTCATGTAAAGCTTCACTGATAAAACTATACGAAATCACTTCATGGTAAGCACTGTGCACTAAGGCTGAAAGCATTTGCTCAAGGTGCTGTGGCACACTTGGTATAAGACTATTCATGTTAAGCGCTGCGGTGGGAATATGTTCAAAGCCATGAATACGCGCTAATTCTTCGATTAAATCTGCTTCAATGCGAATATCAAAGCGAAAACTGGGTGGAATCACTGACCAACCTGGTGCTTTCACGGTAACGTGCATCCCTAAAGCCGTTAAAATTTTTTCAATTTGACCGGTGTGCAATTCAAAACCCAATAAACGCTCAATATGACTAGCTGTTAAAAAAATCGCTGCCACTGGCGCGATAAGCGTATTTTGTTGCGTTAACACCCTTTCACCCGGCACTAAACTTAAATAGTGTTGAGCAAGTAAAGCAAATTTCTGTAACGCGAGCTGCGGCAATGCTGGATCGACACCGCGCTCAAAGCGGTACGCTGCATCGGTTTGCAAGCCATAGTGCCGAGCTTTGCCAGCGATCACGTCGGGTTTAAAATGAGCACTTTCGATAAACACGCGCTGCGTTTTATCGGTAACCGCACTTTGTTGGCCGCCAATCACCCCAGCGATAGCGTGAACGCCTTGGCAATCGGCGACGACTAAAGTCTTAGCCGTTAGTGTTAAGGCGCGATTGCCAAGCGCTATAAAATTTTCACTTTCTTGGGCGAAACGAACGGTCAAGGCAGTGATCTTATCAGCATCAAACGCTTGTAAAGGTTGACCCAATACTAACATCACATAATTGGTTAAATCGACGATCGGATGAACCAAACTAATACCTGCTGCCTGTAAATAACCGCTGATTTCGTCTGGCAAGGCGTTTAAATTTGTTGGCACGCTAAACCATTGACCGCTGTATAAGGGGCAGGCATCTACAGCCATCACTGGCACAAGTGTCGTTGCGCTAGATTCTTGAATCACCACACTCTCGTGAAAGCTTAAATCATTCAACGCAGCAATTTCACGACACACTCCGCGCACACTCAAACAATCACCCCGATTGGGTGTGATATTGAGTTCTAGTACGGTATCTTGGCTATGGGTTTGCTCTAATTGCTCTAATTCTAATCCTGCCATAGTCAATTGTTCAGCGACCTGAGCTGCTTGCAAGGTTTCAGGCCAAGGATGAATAAAGCCACTGCTACGAAGTAAATGCCACGAAAATTTCATGAGAATTGCCTTAAAAAACGTATATCATTATCGAACATCATGCGTAAATCAGGAATTTGATAAGCCAACATCGCAAAGCGATCGATCCCTAACCCAAAAGCAAAACCAGAATATGCATCCGTGTCAATTCCTGCAGTTTCAAGCACCGATGGATGAACCATGCCGCAACCCAAGACTTCGAGCCAACCGGTGTGTTTGCAAACGCGACAGCCAGCACCATCACATAACACACAACGCACATCGACTTCGGCTGAAGGTTCGGTAAAAGGAAAATACGACGGCCTTAAGCGAATTTCACAGCGTTTATTAAAGAAATTTTCCATAAACGCTAACAATAAACCTTTTAAATCAGCAAACGTTGAGGTTTTATCGATCACTAACCCTTCTAACTGATGAAACATCGGCGTATGGGTTAAATCCGAATCACAACGATACACGCGACCTGGTGTAATGACACGCAGTGGCACCGTTTGGGTTTCTAAAGCACGAATTTGCACCGAGGATGTATGGGTACGCAACAATAAATTGACATCGAAAGGACTATCCACATAAAACGTATCGTGCATAGCGCGCGCCGGGTGGTGTTCAGGCACATTAAGGGCGGTAAAATTATGATAATCGTCTTCAATTTCCGGCCCTTGCATCACCATAAAACCCGCTGCTGTAAAAAACGCTACCATTTTAGCGGTCGCTAAACTAACAGGGTGGTGACTGCCACTCTCAACGCTGCGACCCGGCAAACTCACATCGATAGTATCCCTTTGTAAAGCGTCAGCTACCAACATTTGCTCCAATGCGTTACGCGCGCTATCCATACGCTCCAACACAACTTGCTTGAGTTCATTGATTTTCTGACCTGCTAAAGGGCGCTCATCGAGCGGTAAGGCACGCAATTGTTTTAATAATTCGGTTACACAACCCTTTTTACCTAAAAAATCGGCTTTAATGTGCTCGAGCACCGTCAAGCTCGAACACGTTGCTAGGGCAGTGTCCAATTGCCGTAAAATAAACGCTTTATCCATCACAGGCATCCCAATAAAAACAGTCACTGAAAATGCGCTATTATATACCATCCACCTTCAGCACCACATAATGATTGCGAGGGCGAAGTCAAACCGTTACCATTAAGCCTTTTTTTGCTTGAGTTATGCTATGAATTTATTTACCGCTATCATGATTTGCAGCGTCTTTCACACCAATTCGATCACTAATGCGATGGTTATGACTGGTTCCAATAATAATCCCTTAGCTATTACGTCAATAAGTAACGGCATGCGTTCAAAAACGCGCAGCGATTTTAAAACCGAAGCAGGGGCATTAAGCTATGCCCAGGGACAATTAGCTGCAGGCAATGTTATCACTATTGGTGTCTTGCAAATTCCAAGTTTATGGCTGGATAAACTCAACAAGCGTGGCGTCAGCTTAAATGACTTATTAAAGCCTTGTAAGAATCTTGCTGTCGGAACAGACTTACTCAATGAAGCCGAAGCTTATTGCGCCAGTCGAACCCATTCTGCCAGTGAACGCGATGACTGCGCACTCTCTTTTTATCGCACCAGTAGCCCAATCGATGGCTTAGAATACGCCGCTATGATTCAAACTTATGCAAAAGAACATCCTATTAAAAGCAACCCCATTAATCATCAAATTGATTTTGAAGGCTGGCAATCTGATCCTGATCGGCAATTGCCGGTCCCGACGTTTGGTCAAATAACAGTAGAACAAAATTCCACCAACTCCGATAATGCTGACATTCAAGATAATTCCACCGACCCAACTGCTTAGGAAATTTCACTCATGCCAAATGGTGCTGACATTAGCCAAACACCTACAATCGCTATCGCCCCTAAAGACTTACCCTTGTGTTGCCCCATGCTTACTAAGACGCTATGGAACGCTCACCCACGGGTTTATTTAGCATTATCAGATGCTGGGGATGCCACTTGCCCTTATTGTGGCACACACTACCTTTTAACGACGCATGTCTCACATGACTAAGCATATTTTAATTGTCGCTCCCGCTTGGGTTGGCGATATGGTAATGAGCCAAAGCTTGTTTAAAATATTAAAAGCTAATGGCTCCTGTAAAATCGACCTTGTTGCGCCCAAGGCCACGTTAGCTATCGCTGAACGCATGCGCGAAATCCACAAAGCGTATTTGCTTGATGTCGGCCATGGCGGCGTGCAATGGCACCTGCGTTGTCTATTAGCCCGAAAATTGCGTCGCCAACGCTACGATCAAGTGATTGTCTTACCCAATTCGTGGAAATCGGCGTTAATGCCTTTTTTAGCTAAAATCAAAGTGCGTACTGGTTGGCGTGGTGAGTGGCGCTATGGTTTATTAAATGATATGCGTCACTTAGATAAAACTCAGTTACCGTTAATGATTCAACGCTTTTGCGCCCTTGGTCTTGAACCTAACGCGGTTTTAGCGCACGATTTACCGTGGCCACAGTTATGTGTCAACCCTGTCCATGCCGCCACATTACGCGAAAAATTCGCATTAACAGACTCGGATAAGCCTATTTTAGCACTGTGCCCTGGCGCAGAATTTGGCCCTTCTAAGCGCTGGCCAGCTGAATATTTTGGTCAACTGGCCAAGCAAAAATTAGCTGAAGGTTGGCAAGTGTGGCTATTTGGTAGCCCTAAAGATACAGCTGATGGCGAAACGATTCAAACAATAGCGAATACGGGTTGCCACAATTTAATTGGCCAAACCACGCTCGCCCAAGCCATCGATTTATTATCGTTGGTCAAATGCGTGATTAGCAATGATTCTGGTTTGATGCATATTGCAGCGGCACTTGACAAGCCGCTAATCGTCATCTATGGTTCGACCGACCCGGGCTTTACGCCACCGCTCAGTAACAAAGCGACCATTCTCAGTTTACATTTAAGCTGCAGTCCCTGTTTCAAACGTGACTGCCCCTTAAATCATGGTAATTGCCTGCAGCAACTCACCCCGGACATGGTTTTAAAAGCCATGACTTAAAACAACACCCTTAACTCAACGTCACTCAACTCAATAGATAAGGATATCGCATGAAGCTTCACACGTTACGCATTATCAGCACCAGCGTATTACTTAGCAGTGCAAATTTGGTTTTTGCCGCCAGCCCTATGTTTACTATTCTGCCCAGCACCTTAGCGTTAACGACGCGCAGTGATGGTGGCACTTCCATCCTTTATAGCGTGACGAATAATTTAACCCACACTTTTGCTGCGAATCTCAAGATTGACCCTTATTATCACTCCAATGCAGCTTTTGGCAGCTTAACCTTGCAAAACGATACGTGTAGCGGCTCAACCCTTGCGCCCAAGGCTAGCTGTCAATTTGGCATCGTGATTTCGGGCGCTCAGCAAGCCAACAGCTTTACTATCACACCCGCTGTGTGTAAAGGGAGTCAATTAGCGTGCTCGACTGTCATCAGTAGCGATACCTTAACCGTCAATGTCGATCAAGTCACCCAAGACCCTTACGCTTATTTTAGTATTATGCCGACCGAACCTCCGAGCCAAAGATGGAATATTCCTAACGGTAGCGAATTATTACCGATCAATGCTATCGATAACAGTTTCGGTACTGCTGTAACAGGCCTCTTTTTAGCAGACGTCAACGGTAACGCTGCCATCGCGGTAGCACTTGATGGCACAAAAGTCTATGCTGTCGAAACATTCAATAATAATGGCAATTATAGTGCTAAGATCGCTGTTTTGAGTGCCGGGGCTGATAGTCACTTACTACAAACCATTGCCTTGCCTGACACAGGGACGAATAATGCGTTTGCTATAGCCATCGCTCCTAACGGGAAAACACTCTATGTCAGTGCCACCGATAATGGCGACACCAATGCCGTTTACAGCATCGATTTACCAACGCAGCGCGTCACTACCCTGCCAGAAGTCTTTGCGAGACCATCGAGCCTTGCGATCAGCCCCGATGGCAGCCGCTTGTATGTCGCTAATTATGGCCCCCTTAATCATTACGGTTATGTCAGCGTGATTAATGCCGTTACAAATACGCTCGTGGCCAGCTTAACAGACGCTATCTATAATCCCAATGGTATTGTCATCAGTCCCGATGGTGCAACGCTATATGTCAGTGATACGGCCACACCCAGCATTACGTCTTATACGATCGCTTCAAATGACACTTACGTCCAAAACACGATTATTGACAGCAATAACAACAGCGCGATGAGTATCAGTAGCGATGGCAATTATCTTTACGTCTCTAATACCTACGACAGCAATATTAAACAATTTAATACTCATCAACTAAATCAGCCCATTTCGCTCTCTACCAGCAACCCTATCAATGCCGGCATTGCGTTAACGCCGAATAATACCTCGTTATTTACGGTACCGATGTTCGGGAATGGTGTTAGCTTAAAGCGGAAAAACGTCCATAACGAGCTGGACTTTTTATATCCTGGCATCATTTCAGCCTTACCATTATCGTCAGCGTTTACGCTGCTCAATGGTTTATCCAATATTAACTGCATGCCCCAATACGGCAACTTTGTAGGTTAACGCTTAATTTTATAAGGAATTTTATCGTGATCAAAAAAACGCTTTCAAGGTTCGTTATGGCGGGCTTAAGCTTAACGGTTGCTAATTCTGTCATGGCCAATGGTTTTCATTGGCAACTGCAAACGGGTCTTACCACCAGCGTGCATTTTCAAGGCAATAGTCAAAACCTTGCCATGGATAACGCCACCATGAATCAATACACGGTCAGCACGCCTGCGCAAACCGATGCCATTTTAGGTGCAGGCATCGCTTATCAATGGGATCATCCTGATTTTGCCACGAGTTTGGGTTTAAGTCTTTATCATATGAATGGTTCCGTGTCAGGTATCAATTCACCGTCGATTACCGATGGCGCTTACGACACTTTAAATTATCAAGCCAAGAGCAATAGCTTAGCTTTTATGCTGGAACCTAAAATCATTTGGAGCGCGCATGCTGTGCAACCCTATGTATTGACTGGCGCTGGGATCTCATTCAACCATCTTGAGGATTATCGCGAAAGTCAAACCGTCGTGGGCAGTTCAGCTGTGCCTACGTTAACACCTTTTAATAGCCAAACCACACCTAGCTTTGCTTATGAAGCTGGCATCGGTGTCCAATACGCCATTGAAGAAACCAAAAATGCCTTGCTACTCGCATTAGATTATCGATTCATGGATTGGGGTAATACCGGTTTAGCGCAATACCATGGTCAACCGACCAGCAATACCTTAAATTTCGGCCATTTACAAACCACCAGTGTCAACTTAAGTCTAAGCTGGCCTTTTTAAAATTGTTCATCGGTTAATTCTTGCAAACATTGACATAACGCATAATCTAACCAACGATAACTGCCCAGGGGTGTTTTCGTGCGCGATAAATACCCCAAATGGCCACCAGAAGGTTCAATATGCAATTGGGTCGTTGCTGACAATTGCGCACTGAGATAACTTTCAACCGGAATAAATGGATCATCGTGGGCTGTCAATAAAATGGTTGGAATGGTGATCTGACTTAAATAAGGATGGGTTGAACACTGCTGATAATAATCTTCAGCACTTTCAAAACCACATTGGGGAGCGGTATAAAGGGAATCCAATTGCCTTAAGGTGCTTAAACGGGGCACAATCACTTTATCAACCAAATGACCATGCTGATATTGAGCAGCAATCGCGCGACGTAAACGGCCGACAAAATACCAATCGTATAAGCGATTTAACCCTAATTTTAACTTATCGGAAGCGGCTGCCAAGTCGATAGGTGCATTCACACTAATGGCTGCATCAGGCAGTACCGAACCTTTTAAACCTGTTAATAACGTCAACAACGCATTGCCACTTAGCGAAAAGCCGATGGCAATGTGCTGTTTTTTAGGATGTTTTAAACGGCCATACGCTAACACTTCAGAAATATCATCACCACGCCCCGAATGGTAAGGTAAGCGTGCCAACCCTACCCCATCTCCACAACCGCGATGATTGACACGATACACCGAGTGTCCACGCGCAATGGCTATTTGTGCCATGCGCATCATATAATCTGAAGTAGCGCCACCACTCAAACCATGAAATAAATACACCACGATATCCGAACAGCCTTCGGTATATAACAACGCTAATTGATCTTTATCTGGCAAGCTTAAAAGAATTTTTTCGTGCTGAATTTCTACATTAAGATTGGGTAAACAAAAATTCCATAGGGTTTGCCCATGGCCACCACGCGCCCAAGAAGGTGCTTGACACGGTTTAAGATCAAATAAGCGAAAAGTCACAGTACATTACTCAGTAATAAAAATCCCCCTATCGCACATCGGGCACTTAAGGCCCATAAGGCGTAGGGGTAGAAGATGATGTCGTAGGGGGGTAGGATGAAGTACCAGGTTCACCGATAAGCGCCGTTGCATTATTCATATTCGTGCCAGGTGGATAAGCTTGGACACCCAATGGGGCATTGTACGCGGGATTATTGGTGCCATTATGCGCATTATCAGGATTCACTGCCGAAGCTTGGTATTGTGTAAACGCCGGATTTTGTTCAGGGTAAGGTGTAGCAGCGTTAGACGTTGCCACTAAACCTTGTGCCATATCGGCTAATTGTTGGGCTAATTTTAATTTAGCAGCCGCATTGGCAGCATTTTGTTGATCTAAGGTCATTGCCGAAGTAGACGTTGCGCTATTGGCTGTTACCATTTGTTGATTCGGCACTGTTTGTTGCACCCTTTGTAAAGTCGATTGACTGTTATCAACGGGAAAAGCCGGGCTTGGAGTGGCTGGTGATGCCGTCGTGCTGGCTGGTTGACTATTTACGGCAGAAACAGGCAGCGGTGCGCTGGTCATAGCAATTTGCATACTGGCTTGCATGGGTGTTTGAGCAGGAACGGTGCTATTAGTCGGACTTGGCTGGGAAAATTGCGCAATGACCGTTTGTTTATAATCCGCTTGCAAAATGGGTAACTGATTAAAATCAGCGACCACTTTACTGCACGTTAATTGTTGGCTTAAGGCTTGACTAGCAGCAGAATCACTCACAGCACGTTGGTAAGAGCCTAAGGCATTATTGACATCGGCCGAATCCATACTTAAGGCGTTGATCGCTTCATGGGTTCGGGCTGTCATAACGCCAATGGATTGGCCGCACGCTTGAGCAGCGCCAGCAACCACCCCCGCTTGACTGGCAAATGTCACTGCTTGACTCACATCGGCTAACGCATTTTCAGAACTAATCAGCAGAAAAAAAGCCACTATATTAACGCCACAAGCTTTATTCATCGATAAAAGGATCCTGACTTTGACTCATTGAATTGGTGGATGAAGATTGATAATGAGCGATATTTTGCATTAAAAGATAATTACGCCGTTGCAAATAGGCATTGCGTTCGAAAATATAAGGGTCGACCGATGCTTGATCACTCAATGCTTGAAAATCCAGCAACTGCGCTCTTGACTGAATTAAATTGGTGACTTCCAAACTATTCCTAACGCTAACATCATCGATATACGGATAAACCGATAATGTCATTTGACTGACCCCAAGACCCATTGCATCACGCACGGTACTGGGACCTAATAAAGGAATAACCAAATAATGGCTGTCATTATAACCCCATTGTGCCAATGTCATACCGAAATCTGCGGTCGTTTCCGGTAAACCCATGCTGGTGGCGACATCGTATAAACCCGCGATACCTAGGGTCGAATTAAAAAAGAAACGCCATAGATTACAGCTACCTTCATAAAATTTCGCTTCTAAAAAATCATTGGCGGCAATGGGTAACGTGCCAAGATTAGCGAAAAAGACACTTAACCGTCGCCTGGCATAATTCGGCAAGATATCTTTATAGACGGTTGCAACAGGACGCAAAATCGCTTTATCAACTTGTTGATTCATAGCAAACGCATGGCGATTATAGGTTTGATAAGGATCATCATCAGCGTAACTCACATGAATCATCATGAATGTGACCCCTATTGTCCCTAACAAGCATTTCACCTTCATAACCACCGATTCTCATAGAAATAATTAAAGCTGCTACTATAACTGGTTTTAAGCATTAACTCAAAGCTTGCGCCCCTGCCATGTATTCCATGCCTTATAACCAAACATGCCAAATACGGGCAAAACCATGCAGATTAAACCGACAATAAAATAGTGTGTGTAATGACTCATTGATAAAGCCACATCGGTCGGTGGAAAAAAGCCAATAATTAACGTTAAGCCTGTACCAATCAAACCCAAACAACAGATCAGCCATCGACCAACCCTCCCACCCGGCAATTTAAAAGTCGCTTTGTCATTTGGAAATTTATACGCTAAACATAAGCCAGCAATAAATAACATCATATACATAGCCATATACACTTCCGTACTTAAAACCGTTAATAACCAATAAGAACTATTGATTTTAGGCAATAAAATAAACAGGCAGCTAATAAAACTGGCGATAATCGATTGCACCATTAACACGCGCTTATAAGGAATGAGCGTATCCGGTGAACGCAATAGTTCAGGTAAATAGCCATTATCAATGGTTTGCGTTAAACCACGCGCAGGAGAGGTAGTCCAATTAACCATTTCACCGAAAGCACCCGCGAAAATCATCAAAACAGCGATTGGCATTAGATACGTCAAATGATAACTGGCAAAAAAACCTTGCAAGGTTTCCATAGTGCCATTCATTAAATTGATTTGATGAGCCGGAATCATTAATGCAATGGTCAGGGACCCTAAAATCATGGTGATAAGAATTAAAATAACCGCAGTTAACAATGCTTTGGGGAAATTACGCGTTGGATTGTGCACATCCCTAACATTCACGGTCGCTAATTCCGCCCCTAAAAACGAGGTCATGACCGCGGTCAATGAAACCCAACTATCCCAATGGGTAAAGTGTGGTATAACACCGTGCCACGTTAAATGCAAATTAACCGGTTTGCCACTGGCTAACCAACAAGCACCTAAAATAATCAAGGCAAACATGGGTAAAAATACCCCAAAAATAGTACAACCCGCAGCTAATTTACCGGAAATACGAATGCCTTTAGACGTAATAAATGTCAATAGCCATAATAACGTTAAAATCGCTATCAATAAATAATAAGGATTAGTGGCGAGTTTTGGAGCGATTAAATACGCCAAGGTACTGGCAATAAACGATAAAATCGTCGGCATCCACACAACTGTATTGACCCATTGCAACCAAATCGCCAGGGTACCGACATGGTCTCCAAAAGCTTTTTTAACCCAAAAATAAATACCCCCATGCTCACCCCAAGTCGACGCTAATTCCGCTGACAATAATGCTGTGGGCAATAAAAAAGTGATCGCACCAAACAAAAAAAAGAAAATCAGTGGTTCGCCGAAAATCGCCGTTGCCGGTAAATTACGAATACTGTCAATCGAACCGACGATAATCAACATTAAAACAAAAAAACCTAAGGGTTTAGCGGGTTTGGTGTGCATAATTAACCTCAAGAACATGCCTGAAAGCGTTGATCTTAGCACGATGCTATTAGAAAACCATTAATTTTCAGTGATGGTTGCCATAGATTCTAATTGCAGTGCATATTTGACCAGTTGAGCGAGGGTTTTTACGTGCATTTTTTGCATAACTTTCGCGCGATGCAATTCTACTGTTGATAAAGCGATACTTAATTCATGGGCGATTTGTTTATTTAATTTACCAGCTACCACTAACGCCATGATCTCCCGTTCACGTCGCGTGAGTGTTTCAAAACACAGGATGACATCTGTAGGTAAGTTGTCTTTTAGTTGCCCAGCGGTTTGCTGGAGGGCTGTTTGGATTTTTTCCAGCAAGTATTGGTCATTGAAAGGCTTTAAAATAAAATCCATGGCACCCGCTTTCATAGCGCGAACGGCCATCGGAATATCCCCATGACCGGTGATGACAATGATCGCTAAGGGACATTTTTGACGTTTAAGTTGTTCTAACAATTCTAAACCACTCATGCCAGGCATTCGCACATCAATGATTAAACACCCCCGCTGCTGCTTTTGGTAATACGCTAAAAATTCTACCGCGCTAGCAAAACAAACGACATTCAAATAAACCGATTCAAATAACCACCGTAGAGCATCGCGTATTTTTTGATCATCATCAATAACGATAACAGCCCCCTCATGCTTATCCATCATCACTAACATCCATAAGCGGCAAGGTAAATTGAAAACAGGCACCACTTAAAGGGCTATTCGATACACGCAATTGGCCACCATGCGCTTCAATGATCGTGCGGCAAATAGCCAAGCCCATTCCCATACTATCGAGTTTGGTGCTAACATTGGGCGAGAAGAGTAAATCACTGATATTAAGTGCAATGCCAGGTCCATTATCCAGCACACTTACCATTAAAGTCTGTGCCTTTGCAGCTTTAATAGTGAGCGTAGGTTTAGGGGTTTTTGCATGACGCATCGCTTCAATAGCGTTACGAATCAGGTTAAATAAAACTTGCTTAATTTGAATTTTATCAGCATAAATTAACGGTAAATTTTCTTCACAGTCAACGTGAATCCTAATCCGTTTATCTTTGGTTTCATCGTGAATCAACGAAACGACTTTATTGATAACCACAGTGATTAATATTTTTTCAGCATGTAATTCACCGTCACGGACAAAATTTTTCATGCGATGAATGATTGCACCGGCTAATTCAACATTTAACATGGCTTTTTTCATGGCGTGGATAATCAAAGTCGTATCTTTAACACCTCCTTCAAGTCGATGAATGCAACCGCTGACATAGGTATTAATCACAGTTAACGGTTGACTTAATTCATGCGCTAATGCTGAAGCCATTTCGCCCATAGAATTCACCCGCGCTACCCGTGAGAGTTCCGTTTGATGGATGCGTGCTAAAGCTTCGGCATTTTTGCGATTGGTTACAATGACACTGACACCAACCATTCGGTAAGGCTGCCCATTGACATCCACAAACGTGTTAGCTCGAGAAGAAATCCACTGAATAGAATCATCGGCCATCCGAATACGAAATTCCATGTCTATCTTTTCACCCAGTTTTAAAGCAGCGTCAATTTTAGCGCGCACCTTTGCTTGATCTTCTTCAAAAATACGGCTTAAAAAATGACTGACCGTGCCTTGGCTGAGGTTACTCGCCGGCTCTGTTAAAGAGTGAAATAACGCTCCAAAATCGCCAAATTCATAAATAAAACCACTGTTAATATCCCAATCCCAACAATTCATCCGACCTGTTTCTAAAGCGAGTTTTAATCGCTGTTGGTTTTGACTTAATTCATCCTCGATGCGCTTTCGTTCCGTCACTTCCCGAAATAACATTAACGAGCGTCGTTGAATTTCTTCATAGAGTTGGCTGTTTTCGTACAAGACAGCGAATTTTCTGACGATGGTGGTTACAAGACGTTCATCTTTAAGACTAAACGCTGGCTCACTTACTTTAGCGATAAAATAACACAAGCCCACCCTGTTACGAGCTGCAGCAAATGAACCCCCTAAAAACGCTTGTTTGACAAACCGTTGACCATTCGCGGCTAAATGACGGGTTTTTAATTCGCTAAGACGAAGCACGGTTTTTTGGCTAATGAACCGCGCAAGAAACTCTGCACTCAAAATACTGACGGTGCTTGCCTGCACCGCATGAAGATTTTCATGTGGATCTATACTATAAAAACAGCCTGAAAACAGCGCATTTTCATCCAAAATACCGACTACCACATGGCTTGCCTTCATGATAGTCAAAACGCCTTTGCTGAATAAAGCAAACATTTTCAACGGATCGTGCTCAGCAATTAAAGCAAAGCCTAATTTAAGTAAAGCAGCGATGTTGACACTATTGTGGTGCAACGTTTGAAATTGGGTAGAAAGTTTTTTAAAATGCTGCAGGTCAGTTAAATTGGCACTGATCGATTGGCTTAAAGCGGTTGCATTTTTATTAGCTATCGTAAGGGCAGTGAGCAAAACTGACAAACTACGACTTAACCGGCGGTAGGTTAAGTCTTTTTTTTCAAGCAATTCTGCCATCGTGTAACTATCAGTACGATCAAAATCTAACAGAGTCACAGTCAAATTTCCTTGTTAATACAAAAATAAACGGCAGAATTCGTTTCAAATGGCCATTGGTTAAACAAAACGCAGTAAATAACAACAAGTTAATTATTATATACAATAATTAACTTGTTGTTGATAATTGTATCATTTATTGCTAATAATAAATTCTTTATATGCTTAAGCTATACCCATAAAGGCGTTCAGAAATAGAACGAAAGGCTCATTTCATCCAATGGCATTCAGAGCGGCATGATAGTTTAGGGCTACCCCTAAAGAAATCTAAGGTAAATCTGTATAGCCGCTCACAACTAAAAATCATTTAATAACCTTAAGCAAACACAAATGCCCGTTACATCTAAAACTAAGATGGGCATTGCTTAAAGAAAACACCTGTCTATTCATTAATTTTGATTAAACAATGCTACTTTTTCATAGAAAAAGATTAATAGATGCAAAATAATTTTGTAATTGTCAATAATAATGAGAATACCCTTATGAGTAAAGCCAGCGTAATGCGCAAGCGCACAAATCTTATCGAAATGGGCTATTAGACTCAGAATCGATTGAATTGATGCAGGCTGAATTGACTATTTGCTTAACCCAGTGCGGTGAAAACCTCAGTGCTCCATCACAAGCAATGCTGCAGGCGGCCTTTAATAGTTTACAATTGAATCTCTATGCTGAAGCGGCAGACAATTTCATCGCCTTATTAAATATCGATCGCTGTTCGATAACAACCAATTTAGTTGCCCGTTTTTACGAAGCAAACTGCTTGCTTAAAGCGTTACTGCAGGGCGAATACGATGCGGCTTACAGCAAAACAGCAACAGTAGCAGAACGCCACACACAGAGCATATTAAAACAAGCCGAAGATTTACTCTTGGATTTTACAGCTGAAACACCGATGACAAACCGTGTTGCCGTGTGTTTGTTACTGGCAAAGATTCAACGTATGCAAGCACGCTATCAAATTGCCTTAGATACCTTACAATCAGGCTTACAACTGGAAAAATCTGCCGCAAAATTACTGTTTGAATGCGCTCAACTTTACGATATGTTAGGTGGAATTACCCAAGCGCATGATTATTTTAAACGCGCTATTGCCGCTGACCCGTTAAACAAAATGATCATGCGGCGTTACAGTAGTTTTTTGAATTATCGCCGCCTCATCTCTATTTCGCCACCGTTCGTCGCTAAGACTGATCGGAAGACTTTTAAGCCTATTGATCCCTACAAAGGCTCACATTAAACCAAAGCCCTACCCATCTGGCGTTGCAGCACGTGCAATGGAGATGCGTCAGGATTTTTTCGCGCACAACTAGGTAACATAAAGGTTTGCTCTAGGCAATATTGACCACGCATTGCTGCATGCGACACTTGATCGGTAAAAACGATCCAACTGCCGGTGAGTTCTAAGCATTGTTGTGCCACATGGTCTTGATACTGACTATCGGCTTTCATCACATCGTGCAATTGCAGCATTAAGCTGTCATAAGGCGTTCTTAACGTCCGGGTGATATGCAGCGCGTGCAATAAAGGATTGACGAAAGGCAACGGTAAGCGCAAGTTATTCTTAAAGTGCTTAACCACCTCGGGAAACGCTTCGCCTACCCGCCACACCCGCGGTTGATGATGCGGATGCACATTACTAAACACCCGTAATAATTGCTGACCTTGATTCGGACTGGCGGGAAAAGCATCGATGTGCAAACGACTGTCGTCTTTGCGATACGATTTTGCCATCCTTCCTGCTATTTCCACCGGTCGATAACTGGTGCGCGCTATCGCTAGCGCTTGCGTATAATGGGGTACAGTTTTAGCAAGTAACTTAGCGGCAAATTCACTGTAACGTTGCAGCATCGCTGTTAACTTAACATAATG
This sequence comes from uncultured Gammaproteobacteria bacterium, assembly GCA_903888615.1. Classification (GTDB taxonomy): domain Bacteria; phylum Pseudomonadota; class Gammaproteobacteria; order CAISUE01; family CAISUE01; genus CAISUE01. The sequence continues at coordinate 8,605 of CAISUE010000034.1, read as the reverse complement.
GGCATGATGTGGCTCAAACGCTTTTAACGTTTGATTACGCGGATCATAACTGATATTTTTAGCCTTCAACGGCATAATATCGGCTGATAATAAATCTTGTTCAGAAGCTAATAACGTAAAGGGTAAATTCGGTAAATACAGAATCGCACCATTTTCTAAATGTTCAACCAAGCTTGGATCAACAACCAGGCTATCTAACGTCGTATTCGTTAACGTGTGGATCATGATCACTTCCTTAATTTTTCATATAAATCATTTAAACGTTTCGCCGACACTGGCTTTAGCGTTTTCAAACTGTGGGCGAATAACGATAATCGATACTCTTCGAGCATAAAGCGATACTCAAGCGATGATTCATTAACGGCTAACGTTTGATACTGCTGCCATAGCGTATTGATTTCTCGCTGCAGCAACGTTTGTTGCGCTAATTTTTCAAAGCACGCTGTTAAACGTAACACTACCCCGTGTAAATATACACTCAAACGTTCGCGCCACGGATATGGGGTTTTGGCAAAAAAGCCAGGGTACAGTAAAGCTTGAATTTGGGCATTGATATCGCGCAATAAAGTTTGTGATGCATCATCAAAATGTTGCTGTGAATTTTTCGTCAACGCTAATTCAACATTCAACAATTGCTCGATGAGCCGCTGATAATCTTTGCTTAAAATGCGCGCATTTTCGTTTAAATCGTGTTGATGACGCGCAAACATCGCATCAAACGATAACTTATCACGAATCAGCCACCAATCTTCAGCAAAATTTTCCATTAATAATGCCTGACAAAAATCTTGCCAAGCTGCCTCATGATCACCCAAATAAGCTGCATGTTGAGCAAAAAATAAACCCACATGGGTATTGCTGTTGATTTTTATCCTCCCTTGAGCAGTACCCTTACTCAACACGACTTGAATCATGGGGATAAATAATTGTTTATGAATGCCTGTTAAGCGCTCTTTGAGGGCGAGTTGTAACCATTGCAAAACGCCGCCTTGATGCACCCGCCTAGCACTGTTTTCATTATCGACCGCCGCTTGGACTACGCCATCGGCTACTTTTTGCCAGGCTAAATAAACAGGAATAGCGATATCACCTTGCTTCGCCATAGTGTGGGTCGCTAAAGGGGTAAGTTGGGATAATATTTGCAGCGGTTCTGTAGGTGCACTAAGCGGTGTTTGTTCAACCAAGGCTTGTTCTAGTAAAGCAAAATCACGACTATTGATTAGTAATTGTTTACCATGCCACAATTTGACATTAAACCGCAAATGCTCAGGCAACTGACTTTCCGCCTCTAACCAAGCACTGTTAGGAATATGCAAACCGGTTACTTGTTCAATCGATGCACTTAAAGCGCTATACAAGTCACCCATCGCAAACGTTAAATATTCACGCCAGCGCCATTGCGTCGCGATATCTGATGGCAAACTGCGACGGTAAGCTTTTGCCAAGTGTTTAAATAACGAAGTGATTTTAGCTTCTAACAAACCTGGCACTAACCATGCTAAACGCTCTTTGGGTAATTGCCGCCACAATAACGCAGGCACACTTAACGTCACACCATCCTCCATCGAACCGGGTGAAAATTGGTATTGAATCGGTAATGGCGAATCGTTATAAAGCCAGCTACTGGGATAATCATCGAGCCGATGGCGACTAAGAATCGTTTGCAACCAAACATCATCCAAACACAATAATTGTGGGTTAAGTGCACTGGCGTTTTTATACCACGTGTCAAAACTCCGCGTATCATTGATGGTATCAGGAACATACTGGGTAAAAAACAGTACTAACTCATCGATCGGTAAAGTCTCTAAACAATCCCGCGTACGCTGTTCCACATCGGTGATTTTGGCAAATAAGGCTTGATTGTGGGTGTTATAGGGAAAGCGATTTTCATAACGATGTTCAGCCAGTGCTTCGCGAATAAATACCTGATGGGCTTTGATTGGATCGATCAAAGCAAACGCTACTCTACGTTGATGAATCAACGTTAAACCCAATAACAACACTTTTTCAAACGCAAACACTTCGCCACGTTTACTATCATACTGAGGGTCACTGTGGGTTTTTTTAATCAAGTGACCGGCTACCTCAAGCACCCATTCCGGTTCAATCGTCGCCACTTGCTGAGCGTAGAGTTTCGTGGTTTCAACCATTTCAGCACACATCAGCCAATTTGGGGCTTTTTTACACACGCGAGAACCCGGGAATAAATGCAATTTGCGATTTCGGGTACCTAAATAGTCTTTTTTATCGATTTTTTGCAAAATCTGACTAATAAATCCCGTTAACAATGCTTTATGTAACGCTTCATACCTTACCTCATCGTTAAGATCCCATGGCGTTAAAACATTATTTATCGGCGCATGAGGCCATGCGTTATGGCACAACGCCGTTAATTGACTGACTAATTCTTGCCAATCGTTTAAACGCACTAACGAGCAATAATGACTACGGCAATAAGCACGAAATTGCTTGGTGGATAAGTGCTGTTGTTGTTCATGCAATTGCTGCCAAATAATAAGGAGGGTAACAAAATCGGATTTGGCATCTAAAAATGGCGCATGGGCATTGTCAGCTGCTTGCGCCTTATCAAAGGGTCGTTCACGCACATCTTGAATACTTAAGGCTGCCACAATGATAATCGCTTGTGGCAAGACATTCCGTGCGTTCGCTTCGACTAAAATGCGACCCAAGCGTGGATCAAGTGGAAAAACCAGTAATTGTCGACCGATGGGTGTTAATTGTTTAGCAACCGTGATCGCGTTTAATTCCAGTAAACACTTTTCACCATCGCGAATAAAACGGCCATCGGGCGGGTCTAAAAAAGCAAAATGCTCCATCCTGCCTAGATTTAAATCGATCATTTGCAACATTACCGCTGCCAAATTACTGCGTAAAATTTCAGCTTCAGTGTATTCGGCGCGCAACATAAAATCATCAAAACTATAAAGCCGAATGCAAATCCCAGGCGATGTTCGACCACAACGGCCTGATCGTTGATTGGCATTGGCTTTGGCAATCGCTTCAATCGGTAAACGTTGAATTTTAGTGCGATAACTATAACGTTTGATACGCGCCAAGCCAGTATCGATGACGTATTTAATCCCAGGGACAGTGAGCGAAGTTTCCGCAATATTGGTGCTCAAAATAATTCGCCGCGATCCTTTGGGATTAAAAATCGCTTGTTGCTCGGCATGACTCAAACGGCCAAATAAGGGTAATAATTCGGTATTGGTAATAGTTTGGTGTTTTAAAAAAATCAAGCACTCACGGATAGCTTTTTCACCACTCAAAAACACTAAAATATCACCGCGGGGGTCATCACGCCATAATTCAGTGACAGCACGATAAATCGCTTGATTGATATCACTATCTCCACCCTCCGCTCGCCCTTCAATCGGTCGATAACGAATGTCAACCGGAAAAGTCCGACCCTCCACTTCGATAATCGGCGCATCTTGAAAATGCTCGGCAAAGCGTTGATGATCCAACGTCGCTGAGGTGATAATGACTTTTAAATCGCGTCGTTTGGGTAATAATTGCTTTAAATAACCCAATAAAAAATCAATATTCAATGACCGTTCGTGGGCTTCATCGATAATAATGGTATCGTATTGTTTTAATAAGCGATCGCGTTTTAATTCCGCTAATAAAATCCCATCCGTCATCAGTTTAATATAACTGTTTGGACTCACGTGATCATTAAAACGCACTTGAAAACCGACCTCTGCCCCCAAATTTACCGTTAATTCTTCAGCAATACGCGCGGCGACACTACGGGCTGCGACCCGTCTGGGTTGCGTATGGCCAATGCGCCCATAGGTACCTCGGCCCAATTGCAACGCTATTTTGGGTAATTGGGTGGTTTTACCAGAACCCGTGGCACCGGCGACGATAATCACTTGATGGGTTTGTAGTGCGTGAGCAATACCTTCTAGGTGTTGCGTGATAGGCAACGCATCCGGGTAGCAAATAACATGATGTTCTAGCCAAGGATTGCGATGTAATGAAGGCATGAGGGATCGATAGCACAAAGGAAGCGCCATTATATACGATCTATCACTGAGTCTTTAAAATACCACCGGATAATGGCAAGCAGCTCAGGTAATTTTTCTATTCAAAATGACACAATAACGTCGTGTTTCGATTTTTTTAATGCTAAACTCAAGCCTGCAGCGCCCTTAACTTTATGACAAAAAGGATAATGACATGAAAAAAATTTGGTTCTTAATGACCGTTGCACTAGCGTTACCTATAGTTAGTTTGGCAGAATCAAACACTTGTGGTTGTATCGATAATAACGACGCCCCTCTTACTTATGATTCAACCACTGCTAGTTATGTCTGTAGCGATGGCTCAACACCAAATTATTGCGGTGATGGAGCAACATGTACCACTGAAACTAAGTGTGTAGCATCATATCCAGGTTGTATTGATGTCAGCTACCAAACTTGTGTAATTAACGATACAAGTACTCCATGCCTTCCTGCTGGAGCATGGCACTCTCCTAATAGTAAAACTGCATGTTGTCCAGGCTATAGTGTTCAATCCGGTTATTGCAAACCTGAAAGCTCCACGGCGACACTTACCAATCCCGCTACAGCCACAAAAAAAGATTCAACCATCACAAGCCTAAAAAAATAATTCATCTTAAAAACACTGGACCTTGACAAAGTCGCTTTACACATTCGCGGTGTCAATCAGTGAACTGACATTGACTAACTGATGCAAATAAAGCCATAAATCACTGGCGATCAAACCACGCTGCCCTAACGCAGTGGCGGCTAAATCGCCCGCCATGGCATGCAAACACACGCCGCATTGCGCGGCACTCTTTAGATCAAAGCCTTGAGCTAACAAAGCGCCAATCACGCCACTTAACACATCACCCATGCCAGCGGTCGCCATGCCAGGATTGCCTTGTTGGCAAATGCTTAATGAAGCAGCCGTAGCCACTAATGTTCCTGCACCTTTCAAGACCACTACCCCACCATAACGGCGTTGTAATTGTTGTACCGACTGAGGACGACGGCATTGAATAGCGCTAATGGTGCATGCTAATAAACGGGCGGCTTCGCCCGGATGCGAGGTTAAAATCCACTGTTCACAAGCGCGTGGTGCCTGCGCCAATAAATTTAACGCATCGGCATCAACTACCAGCGGTTTTGCGGTATTGAGTACCAAGGTTACTAATTGCTGTGACCAAAGGCTTTGCCCTAAGCCAGGCCCTATGACTATCACACTGGCTTTAGCCAGCAGTGAAATTAACTCATTCGGATCATCGACGCCATGAACCATAAGTTCGGGATAATGCGCGCTAATACTGACGCAATGCGCATTACACGTAGCAATGCTCACTAAACCTGCTCCACAACGTAAAGCCGCCATAGCACTTAAGATCACGGAACCCATTGTACCTAGAGCACCGCCGATAATCAGCACATGACCAAAAGAACCTTTGTTAGTTTCACGCTTTCGTGGCGCCAAGCGCGATGAAAAATGCGCGAAATCAATAATCTCTTTAACTGCCATCATTGCCTTTCCCTACCACAAGCCTTTTAAAGTGTCATTCATGACGACACACGGGAAAATCGATCACCCCTGTTTTTAATTGGGTGTCGATATAACGGCCTTGGCTATTTTTTATTAACTGGTATTCATCAAAGCGATCACCCAAACGATGATCATGCACATGGGTGGCAGCACAGGTCCATTGTTTACCGATTAGTTTAGCCAATCGATCACCGTTCAATTGAAAAACCCCAAATGGATAGACATCACAAGCACTGACGTCGCTGTGGGGTGTCTCTGCTTCATAGTGACAAATATGATTCACCCAATAACCCACTTTAGTGGAAATAGCAAACACGGCACAGCATTGCCCTGCCACTTTGACAATGGTTTTATGAATCAAAAGGGCATTGGACGAGGTGGAATATTCACAAGCACTCGCTTGAAGATAAACACCCACCCACAAGCACAACAACAGCTGCAACTTTTTTAAAGCCCTATGCTTTCGCATAGCATCGTTTAACCATTTCGTGCCAACAGACGGAAAATTGCCGCTAATCATCATTATCTTCACCTTCATCGGGTAAAAAGCCATTGCGTTGCATTTGCCACAAAGTCGCAAAATGACCATTTTTCGCTAACAAGTCTTGGTGCGTACCATCTTCGATAATGTCACCTTGATAAAAGACAATGATCCGATCCATATCAGCCAAAGTCGATAAGCGATGGGCAACAACAATGGTGGTTTTATGCGCCATCAATTGCTGTAAACTCTCTTGAATCAATTGCTCTGTGACTGAGTCGAGTGCTGAAGTTGCTTCATCAAGCACTAAAATCGGGGCATTTTTTAACATTGCCCGAGCGATCGCGATCCGCTGACGTTGGCCACCTGATAATTTCACACCCCGCTCGCCAACCAACGCTTGATAACCGCCCTCTTGTTTTTCGATGAATTCATGGCAGTGGGCCAGCTGCGCCGCCTCGATCACTTCGGCATCGCTTGCATCCAAACGCCCATAACGAATATTTTCCAATAAACTTCGATGCAATAAAGCGGGATCTTGAGGAATCATGGCAATCTGTTCACGTAAGGAATCTTGTTGAACGAATGCGATATTTTGGCCATCCACTAAAATACAACCGCTGTTAAGATCGTAAAAACGCAATAATAAATTGATGAATGTCGATTTACCTGAACCTGAAAAACCCACTAAGCCGATTTTTTGACCCGCCGGGATAGTGAGCGATAACGCTTTAAACACGGGAATATCCGGTTTGTAAGAGAAACACACTTGCTCAAAACGGATTTCACCACCCTTGACCAGCAAAGGCTTCGCTTCAGGATGATCGACAATACCGTAGTCGACCCGCAACAAATCCAGGGCATTGTCAATTAGACCCTTTTCACGGGCAATGACCGATATTTGAAAACTTAAAAACCACAACCAACCCAAAAGCCAAAAAGCTTGCATCATCACTTGGGTAAAATCGCCAACAGTCACCCAATGATGAATCCAACCGTGCAATAAGCCAAACACCATTGCAAAAATCATGCCCAAGCCATTGATTCCCAAGGCAATTCGCATGATTTCAACCAGCCACAGCGATTGTTTGCACTTAGCCATTTCATCCATTTGAAATTGTTGCAAATAAGCGGCTTCATAGCGCCGCCTAGCAAATAACCGCACATTCAACATATTACTAAAGACATCGACTACTTTACCACTTAAGGTTGACAACGATTCGGCATGAATTTCTGCTAAGCGGTTACCATAACGCAAAAACAAAAAAATAATGCTTAAGTGAATCGTCAACCAAGCCGCTAAAATAGCCGCGAATAAAGGATTGGTCTGCCACATCATGATCAATACCAAAACCGCGCCGGTCGATGCTGTAACAAATTGAAAACACACCATATCCATTAAATTGGCGCAACTAGTCGCTAAGTCACTGAGTTTTTTTGCCATAGTGCCGGAAAATTGACGGGAAAAATAATCGTACGAGTGACCGCTGACATAGTCAAATACAGCGGCACGAATAGCTGCTTGAAAACGCGGCAAAGTATAGATTTGCAAAACACCCTGAAAGCGCATGAAAATTTCCGCTAATACCCAAAACGACACCAGCAACGCCAGTGTGCCACCAATCAGTGAATAAATCGTCGCACGATCGCCATGAAAATCTTGAATAGTATTCACGATACGTTTCAAAAAATACGGGAACAGCGCATCACTGGCGGCCCAAACAATAAACGATAAAATTAACAAACTAAATTTTACCCATTGCTGCTTGGCAAAAAAATAAATAAACGCAACGGTGGTATGAGGAAGTTTCATGCTAAAGTCTATTTCACTCATGACAAAAGAACCAGTCTATTTCACTCATGACAAAAAACTAGCTGCCCCGGGGTTGCGCTATCGCTCAACCCCGGGCTAAATTCCATAAGGCTTTCAGTCTTACTCGCGGTAGGAATATCGCAATTTTATGCTTTACAACTTCTTAAAGCGGTAATATCCCATTTTCAGCTTTGCCATTTTAATGAAGTGACCTTGAATATCCCCTGATTAAAGCTTGCAGAATATTCAATATCACGGTATCCTGTGCGGCTCAATTGTAAGTGATGTGTATCTATTCAGCACCACGAGCGGGAAACCCGCACGTGGTGCATGTTAAGGGGGAGAATCGCGTTTCTCCCCCTTAAAATTCCCCATCGCGACAGGAGCCACTAGCAAGCTTCTACGAAAAATGGGCTAAATGTGCTGAATAGATACGGTGATGTTACCATTGACGAGGAGAGGTACTCAAAGCGGTCACAATGGCACCGACTCGAAATCGGTTGGGGGTTAACGCCCCACGTGGGTTCGAATCCCACCCTCTCCGCCATTTTACGATAAATTCTCGCGTTTCACTATGCCGAAGTAGCTCAGTTGGTAGAGCAACTGATTCGTAATCAGTAGGTCGGGCGTTCGATTCGTCTCTTCGGCACCATATTAAACTTAAAAAATTTCATGGCGAGTGGGACTATATCATTAAACCGAAATAGTCATATTAGTATAATATTGATCCTTTACGGCCCCCAGGGCAAACGCATCTT
>CAISUE010000033.1 GCA_903888615.1 uncultured Gammaproteobacteria bacterium | reverse complement strand
TGAATTAAATATGGCTTGAGCTTAGCGCGAGTTTCCCGCTCGTGGTGCTGAATAGATACATCTAAACTTAATTATTAATCATTATCAGAGTACCTTTTTTATGCGGACGTTTTATTGTGGACAAGTAACAGAACAACAATTAACTCAAACGGTGGCATTATGTGGTTGGGTCCAGCGCAGGCGTGATCATGGCGGGGTGATTTTTGTCGATTTACGTGATCGCAGCGGTTTAGTGCAATTGGTTTTTAATCCTGATCAAGCTGACATGTTTAGTCTTGCCTCTGAATTGCGTCATGAATTTGTTATCGGGGTCAAAGGGAGTGTGCGTTTGAGGCCCGATGGCACTCAAAATACCAATTTGGCTACTGGCTTGATTGAAATTGTCGTCACCGAGTTGCAATTATTTAATCGCAGTGAAGCTTTGCCATTTCAAATTGCCGAACACAGCACTGTTTCGAGTGAAGAAGTGCGCTTAAAATATCGTTATTTGGATCTTAGAAGACCTGAAGTTTATCAACGCTTTGCTTTTCGCTCAAAAGTCACTCAAGCGATGCGTCGTTATTTTGATGATGCCGGTTTTATGGATGTTGAAACACCGATGTTGACCAAAGCTACGCCTGAAGGGGCGCGTGATTATTTGGTGCCTAGCCGTGTGCATCCCGGGGAATTTTATGCGCTCCCGCAATCCCCCCAATTGTTTAAACAATTATTGATGATGGGTGGTTTTGATCGCTATTATCAAATCGTTAAATGTTTTCGTGATGAAGATTTGCGTGCTGATCGGCAACCTGAATTCACCCAATTAGACGTGGAAATGTCGTTTCAAACCGAAGCGCAAATCCAAGCGGTCTTAGAAACCTTGATTAAGCAATTATTCAGTGATTTATTACACGTTGAATTGCCAGCCGTATTGCCACAATTAACGTATGCCGAAGCGATGCGTCGTTTTGGCAGTGATAAACCGGATTTGCGCATTCCGCTAGAGTTGGTCGATGTCGCTGATTTATTGCAAAGCGTCGAATTTAACGTCTTTGCTGCGCCGGCTAATAATCCAAACTGTCGAGTGGCAGCATTAAGAGTGCCTAGGGGCAGTGACTTATCTCGTAAACAAATCGATGATTACACCCAATATGTCAGTATTTTTGGTGCTAAGGGGCTCGCTTATATTAAAGTCAATGATCTTGCGCAAGGGATAGCGGGCTTACAATCGCCGATCGTGAAATTTTTACCTGAAGAAGTGATTCACGCTATTTTGCAACGGGTTAAAGCAGAAAATGGTGATGTGATTTTCTTTGGTGCCGATAATACTAAAATCGTCAACGATGCCTTGGGGGCGTTGCGCATTAAAATCGGTCATGATTTGCAATTATTGACGGCTGAATGGGCGGCGCTGTGGGTCATCGATTTCCCGATGTTTGACTTCGATAGCAAAGAACAGCGCTGGAGCGCGCTGCACCATCCGTTTACTGCCCCTGCACTAGACGACATTGCCGCCTTGAATGCGGATCCTGGAACGTGCATTTCACGTGCGTATGATTTAGTGATCAATGGCGTTGAAGTCGGTGGTGGTTCTATTCGGATTCATGATGCGCACTTACAAAGCGCGGTCTTTGCTCTGCTGGGGATCAGTGAATCGGAAGCTTATGCTAAATTTGGCTTTTTATTGGATGCTTTAAAATTAGGCTGTCCACCGCATGGCGGGTTTGCACTGGGTTTAGACCGTTTAGTGATGCTAATGACGGGGGCCAGTTCCATTCGCGATGTGATTGCTTTTCCCAAAACCCAATCAGCCAGCTGTCCTTTGACTAATGCACCCTCGTTAGTCGATGCAGCACAATTGCGTGAATTAGGCATTAGTGTGAAACAAAAAACGCTGGTTAAGGAGCCTGCTCATGGATAAAGCTTTGTTAGCGATTTTGGTTTGCCCTGTGTGTAAAGGGAATTTATTTTACGATCCAGCCGCGCAAGAATTAATTTGTAAGGCTGAAGGTTTAGCGTACCCTATCGTGGATGAAATTCCCGTGATGTTGGTTGAAGAAGCGCGGGTGATGCATCTTGATGAAGTGGAAGCTTTATCATAAACTGTCATGCTGTCATCCTAAAGAGCTTAAAGTACGATCGGTGCGTAAAAAACGAGTTTCACACCGATCGTGCTGATCTTTGCAGTCTCGTTTCTTAAGGGTTGCCCCCAGTGAGGTTTTAAAATCTTTTTGTCTTAAGTGATCTTTATACTGCACCTAAGTCCATTCTAGAGCTTCTCGTTCACATGCGATTGCCCGGTAAATTGTTGTTTTTACCAAAAAGCTTAAGCTAGCCTTAAGCTTTTAAGGTGATAATGTTGAAAAGAAAGTCTGTTAACGGCATAAAACTTACTTTTATCTGAATTTCCACGCCTTAAAAATCCGGCCGATCCGGTTTAAATGGTACTTATCGGGCCGATCGATGGGTCTAGAGAATAGCGAATGCTCACGGTTAATTTATTATTGCAGATTGATCCAGGCCAGATGGTTTGCGGGGATTGTTCCAGAGCGATTCGGACCAGCGTGGTGGATTTTTTAAACGAGCAACAATACCCATTTTTTTATGTCAGTACTGATTTTAGAAAAAAAACGCTTGAAATTGCCGGTTTAACATTAAAAGAAGGACAATCTGTAAAAGAAATTTATGAAGCATTAGTCGCAGCACTTCAGCAACTGGGTTATGACTGTATAGGCTATACCAACCTCAGTTCCGATCTTGCTAGTCAAGCCAGCGATCCAGTAGTAGTTGCAGCTACTTTTTCCCCATTCATGCAATCGATACCGCCACTGACATTGGGTCTAAGTTTAATGTTGGCAGAACATCTCGGCTGGTTGCCAAAGCCTAGTGCTAAAGATGGTTTAGCAGTTAATTTAACCGTTGGTATTATAGCGACCCTCATGTCTGGCTATTTTGGGCAATCTTATTTTCGTCATGCGTGGCGAAACCAAGGTGCCATGGATAGCTTAATCAGTTTGGGGACATTGACCGCGATCAGTTATTCTTTTTTATTGATAGCTCAGCCACCTTTTATCAATGATGATACGACGTCAGTCTCTTTCAGTTTACCGTTGATGATTTTTGGATTATTGACATTAAGTCACGGTGTTCGTGATCGCATTCATGCGTATATTGAAACTCAGTTAGATTGCCTGGACATGCAGAAAAGACGTTTACCTTTGGTAGCGCAAACGTATTTAGTGGCGGCTGAACAACACGAAGCATTCATGCTATCAACCAGTGAAAAAGATTTTTTACCGTTTGCTAGTTGCTTAGAACAATTGCCAGTGAATGGCGTGCCGATTGGCTCGATTATCTGTGTTGAAAAAAAGGCTATCGTGCCGATTGACGCTGTGCTTATCGGTAACCGGCAAGTGTCGGTCCGTGAAGATTTTTATGGAAAAAAAGGCCTTACCCTTAAAGAGCCCAATGCCACCATTTTTGCCGGTGCGGAAAATAGCAGCGACCATGCGCTATTTTTAAAAACGCTGTGTTTGGCTGCAGATAATCATGTTAATAAAGTTTATGCTAGCGTTAAAGTACGCGATGCAAGCGATACGTATTTGGAATTAGTGAGTCAATACTTTCTCCGTGGGGTATTAAGCATTGCGTTCATAAGTGCCTTGGGTTGGGGAATTTTTGGTCCTCAACCGGCTGTCAGTAATGCTATTAAAGTCTGGATGGCGGTACTCTTGAGCGCTTGCCCTTGCGGTTTAGGTTTAATTGACCTTAATGCCAGTATGGTAAAATACTTAGCTTTAGAAGAAGGTATTTTAATTCAAAAAGACACTATTTTTAATCTTGATCGAGCGACCGACGTTTGTCTAGATAAATGTGGTACGTTGACAACAGGTAAGTATGAGCTTGAAGAAATGCTTTCTGTCGAAGGGTCGGCGCTGGATGAACAAACGGAAAATCATTATTTAGCTCAAGCTATGTTACTCGAGCAAGAGCTTGCTAAAAAAAATCCCACCACGATTGCCAGTGCTATTATTGAAGCGGGTAAAAAAAGGCAATTGGCTTTATCTTCTTATACGCTGTCGGCTTTTACAGAGAATGCAGTGAATAAAGGCCGTGGTGGAACAGCGATGATAAACAATAGCGATAAAATCATTATCGGCAATAAAGCTTTTCTAACCGCACAAGGTATCACCCTAACAGCGTCGTGCTTAGAGCAAGAAAAATGCCATGCTCAGAAAAACCGTTTAGCTATTTTTTTAGCGATCAATAAAGCAGTTAGCTGTTTGTTGATTTTAAAATCTGCCACAGAAACAGATCAAATATTAAGACCAGGCGTAAAAGCAGTGCTTGAATGGCTTCTACAGCAAGGGAAGAAAATTCATATTTTAACGGGGGATAGTGAAGAGCGGACAAAATTCCTTGTTGCGCAATTAAAGTTGAATCAATCGATTATTCTTCGCTGCTTGCAACAACCAACAGATAAAATTGCCTATGTCGCAGCTCTCAAGCAAGTGATTATGTTAGGGGATGACGATAACGATCGTGCTGCTATGCTGCAGGCGACCTATGGTTTAGCGATTGATCATTTAGCCCCTATTCGTGGCGATGCAGATGCAATTTTAAACGGGACATTCATGGCGTTAGTCCAGCTAATGTCTTTAGCAAAAACTTACCGCCAAAGTTATTTTGGCTCGTTGCTACTGGTATTTGGCCTCAATGGCTTATCCACACTGGCGGCGGCTGGGTTATTTTATCCGCTTACCCATCAATTTGTGGATCCAATGATAACGGGAATGGCTATGGTGGGAGCACCGTTGTTAGTATTAACAAATATTGCATGTTTCAAATACTTAGGCGCCCAGAGGCAAACTGCTATTAAGCACATTTTTCTTCCTCCTGTGGAAGGTGCGCTTGTTCAAAGAGCCTTCAGTAGTAAGCTTTTTGGTGGTGCTAAACGTCAGCAAGAAGAGAGTGTATTGACACCGCTTTTGGGTTCAATGAACGAGCAAAAAAGGGATTATGCTTTGGACAGTATTTTATAATATTGTCCTGATAAACATTCCTCTACAAAAAAGTTCAGGCACTGATTAAACTTAATAAAACCTTGACAATTCATATTTATACTGGACACTGTTCGTGAGTTTTTAGAAATAACTCATTCATAATAAATTTCATTAATAGAGGTTAAACAATGCTTTCTATTGCTCCGTATAAGCCACTCAACGCCGGTAATGATGAGCTAGAAGATAATAGGGTAGAAGCCTAATTCAGTAGCAGCATGTGTTAGTTGCCCCCCTCATTTACTATGAGGACAGCATTATGTGCAGTGGGAGTGTTAGCAGCAGTTGCAGTTGGTGTGACTTTTCTCGTGCTTTATGTCGGCAATAACGATAATGGTAACGATTCAGGAGTTCTTCGACCTTAAGGACTTATTCGATAATACACTCCACTATAATCTGGCTGTAGAGGATAACTACTGCTCACGCTGTGATGGTTGTCGTGTTGATTCATCATGAGGCGTAGGCAATGTTGTTGCAATTCCTCTTATGACTCATACCCTAATGATTCAGGCAGTGGTGTTCCTGTCATAGCTCTAGTATTTGTGGGGCTTATGATAGGTATAGCAGGTTCTATAGCGCAGAGTTAATCTTCACATGGGAGTGGTTTTATAAGTGAGCGTTGTCGCTCACGGTTATTAGCCAGTGCATCGTGAGAAGCACTGGCGAATAACCAAAAACTCAGTATCGAAATCCCGGTGCAAGCCATAATGGGCCACATGGGGACACTAAGTGAATGTTGCGTGCTGATTAAATAGGTGATCAATAAAGGGCTTAAACCACCAAATAGGGTCACAGCGCTATTGTTGACTATTGCGACGCCCGTGAAGCGCACATCGATGGGGAATAATGACGCTACTAACGCTGGTAACGTTGCACTATAGCCGGCAATTAGGGCAGCGATCATAAATAAACCAAACAGTGCAGCGTTTAAGGGATAGTGACTTACTTGACTCATGAAAATCATGGTACCGTAGGTGCTGATTAAAATTATGATCAAAAAAATCAAACCTATTTTACGACGGCCATAACGATCGGCTAAATAACCGCCCACCGGGATCATGATAAGCATCGCTACTTGTAAGCTAATGGTGAATAATAAAGCGCGATGCAGCGGGATATGACTCAAACGATAAAAATACGTCAGTGAAAACACCATAAAAAAATAAAAATATATCGCATTGCCGGCATAACAACCTATGCCTTGGACAATGGCTCGCCAATGAAAGCGTAGGCACGTGCGAATCGGTTGTTGACACGCGTGCGTTTGTTTGAGAAAAGCAGGGGTTTCAGGCAAGTGACGTCTTAAATAATAAACAATAACCCCGAAGGCACCGGCCATTAAGAAAGGGATCCGCCATAGGTGAGATTGCACAGCCGTGGTGCCAAACTGGTAATCTAAGTATAAAATGCCATTAGCGCCTACCAATAATCCAATGAGGGAGGCGACAATTGCTAGTGAAGTCAAGGTGGTTTGTAATCGAAGTGGGGCAGATTCACTTAAAAAAGTAATGCAACCCGGCATTTCTCCACTCAAGGCCAATCCTTGCAATAAGCGGCATAGTAATAATGCCAGTGGTGCCCAAAGGCCGATAGTGGCATACGTGGGTAAGCAACCGATTAAAAAGGTCGGCACCGTCATTAAACTGATGGCTAATAAGAGTGCATAGCGACGCCCAAAACGATCTCCCAAAAAACCAAATAATAGTGCACCAAAGGGTCTGGCGATAAAACCAATCGCAAAAAGGCCATAGGTTTCTAATAAGGCATTGACGCCTTGTTGGCTAGGAAAAAAAATAGTGGCGATGATCGGCGCGAGGGCTGCATAAACCATAAAATCATACCATTCTATGCAATTACCAAGGGTGCTGATGATTAAAGGCTTGAAGTGGTTAAATGCTGTCATTAGAGAGTCGTTTTTTATTCATGGTCGGTTATTAGGCTTTTTTTGCACTTATCAGCTCCATTATGACAAATTTTCAGTGTTTTTGCGGTTCTTTGCAAATGGATGATCGATTGTAATTCCTTAATTAAGGATACGTTGACGCCACTGTCATCTGAAGTATTGGTATCTTTATGCGCAAGCTTGGGTGAAACGTAGTATACGGTTGAATTTAATCATCTTTAAAAGCGCGTTCTTTAGGGCGCGATTCCTAATCAAGTGATAGTTGAATTTAAAGCTTATCGCTGTGAAGCAGCTATCCGCCAGTGTTTGCGTGAGCGAAGTTACTTTGTATATTTACAGGGGAATTGGTATTGCAAAGTCAATTAAAGTATTATTAATTCGTAAAGAATCAGGATAACATTAGGTTGAATTCTTGCCAATGGTGTTTAGTAGACAATACGTAATTAATCGCGGTTCATTATTCTTTTGATCAAACTTTCGTCGGCTCTGTGCTAACTATAGCTGAAATGGAAATAACGCGGGTTATCATCGATGCCGCGGCAGCAGCGTTAGCACACTGATTAACCTTAGGAAGTTAAGCTTCCAATGCGTGTTTGAAAATTAACATGGTTTAAATGCGTCATAAGGACCCAACGACGCTGATACGGTAACAATGTTATAATCACCGGCGTGGGAAATTTACGCCAACGCTAACGGTCAATGGAATCATCATGGTTAAAATCCGCTTTTTTCGTCTCCTATTGGGTATCAGTATTTTATGGTTAACTGGCTGTGCAACCCAAAGTTTAAATCAAAGTAAGCAAGATTTTGACAGTCAAAACTATGCAGCAGCATTGGCTAAAATGCAACCTTTGGCCAATAAAGGCAATGCAGCTGCTGAGTATGCGGTAGGTTATATGTTGTATTACGGCAAAGGCACGCCGGTTGATCAACAACAAGGGATTGCATGGATTAATAAAGCGGCTGATCAAGGCTTGGCTGAAGCTCAGCAAGCGAAAATTTTATTAGATAAAGCAGTTGCCGCTAATCCCTTGGATACGCATTAATTATGTCAGACAATCTTAAGCCTGAATTTGCTGTTGAAGCGTTGCAACACGTTGCTGCGGATGTGTTAGCGCGCGCTAAAGCACTAGGGGCAAGCAGTGCTGAAGTATCTCTTGGTGTCAGTCAAGGTTTATCGGTCAATGTGCGACAACGAGCGCCAGAACAGGTGAATTTTGAGCGTGACCAAGGTTTGGCGATTACGCTTTACCATGGTCAGCGGCGGGGCACAGTCAGCACCACGGATTTATCGAGTGCTGCCTTGAACGATAGTTTAGCTGCGGCTTGGGCTATTGCGCAATATACGGATAGTGATGCTTGTGCAGGCTTGGCTGACAGCGCACTATTAGCGACACATTTTCCTGATTTGAATGTTTATCATCCCTGGGCATTATCGTCAGAACATGCGTTGGCGCTGGCCTTGGAATGTGAAGCTGCAGCGTTCGATTTTAGCCCCTTGATTTGCAATTCTGAAGGTGCATCGCTTAGCACGCAAAATAGTTGTCAGGTTTATGCCAATAGTCATGGTTTTAATCAAGCGAGTAAATCGTCGATTCATTCCCTTTCTTGTTCGGTTATCGCTGAAGCAGAGGGGCAAATGCAACGCGATTACAGTTACCGAACAGTAACAGATCCTAAAGATTTACTTGCTGGCACTATTATTGGTGCTGAGGCGGCAGCGCGAACCATTCGGCGTTTACAAGCCCGGCGTTTGAAAACCGGTAAGGCTGCGGTTATTTTTGCCGCTGACGTGGCGCGCAGTTTAATCGGTCATTTATTAAGTGCGATTTCCGGCGGTGCTCTGTATCGAAAAGCGTCTTTTTTAGTCGATACGCTGGGTTTGCCGCTTTTCCCCAAAGCTATTCAGATCGTTGAGCGGCCGTATTTATTGAAATCGCTAGGTAGCAGTAGTTTTGACAGTGAAGGGGTCGCGACGCGTAATCAAGCCTTCATTGAAGAAGGTCGCTTAGTTAATTATCTCTTGGGTTCTTACACAGCACGTCAATTAGGCATGTGTACGACAGCCAATGCCGATGGGGTGCATAATCTGTTTGTTTCCAGTTCAGAGCTTGATTTAAACGCATTGTTTCAAGCGATGGGTACGGGTTTGTATGTGACTGAATTAATCGGTCATGGCACCAATATTATCACTGGCGATTATTCGCGTGGTGCTTCGGGATTTTGGATTGAAAATGGTGAAATCGCTTATCCGGTCGAAGAAATTACCATTGCCGGTAATTTACGCGACATGTACCGAGATTTAGTCGCTATCGGCAATGATCTGGATGATCGCGGCAATATTAAAACAGGGTCGATTTGGATCAGAGAAATGATGATCGGCGGCGAATAAATTTAAGGAACTTTTATGACACAACACCATCGTTTAATGATTTTAGGTTCAGGACCGGCAGGTTACAGCGCTGCTGTTTATGCGGCTCGAGCGAACTTGCAACCAGTCTTAATCACGGGTATTCAACAAGGCGGGCAATTAATGACCACGACCGAAGTCGATAATTGGCCTGGTGATGTTGAAGGATTGCAAGGACCTGCTTTAATGGCGCGGATGCAAGCGCATGCGGAACGCTTTAAGACGGAAATCGTTTTTGATCATATTCACACGACCCATTTAACAGAAAAACCGATTCGTTTAAGCGGGGACAATGGCGACTATACCTGTGATGCCTTGATTATCGCCACTGGAGCTACAGCCAGCTATTTAGGGTTGCCATCAGAACAAGCGTTCATGGGCAAAGGTGTGTCAGCGTGTGCGACGTGTGATGGCTTTTTTTATCGTGGTCAAGATGTGGCCGTGATTGGTGGTGGCAATACCGCGGTTGAAGAAGCGCTGTATTTAGCCAATATTGCCCGTAAAGTCTATGTGGTGCATCGACGTGATACATTTCGTGCTGAAAAAATTTTGAGTGATAAATTATTAGCGAAAGCAGTTAATGGCAATGTTGAAATCATTTGGGATCATGCCTTAGTTGAAGTTTTAGGTGATCAAAGCGGGGTGACCGGCATGCGCATTCAATCGGTCAAAGAGCAATCGACTCGGGATATTGACGTGCAAGGGGTATTTATCGCCATTGGTCATAAACCCAATACCGCTATTTTTAGCGATCAATTACTGATGCATGACGGTTATATTGTGGTGGCAAGTGGTATTAAAGGTAATGCCACCGCAACCTCCATACCGGGTATTTTTGCAGCAGGTGATGTAGCGGATCATGTTTATCGTCAAGCCATCACATCAGCGGGTTCAGGTTGTATGGCAGCGCTTGATGCTGAACGTTATTTGGATTCATGGCGTTGATAACTCCCCAGCAACCCATCGGCATCTTTGATAGCGGCATCGGTGGTTTAACCGTGGCACATGCTGTGGCGCGTTTGTTACCAAATGAAGCTATTATTTATATCGGTGATACGGCGCATTTACCTTATGGTGATAAATCGGCTGAAACGATCCAACACTATGTCCGCACTATCGTGGATATTTTATTGGCTAAGCGATGTAAATTGATTTTGATAGCGTGTAATTCTGCCACAGCTGCCGCTTATGATTATTTACAGCACTATTTAGCCGATCGTGCTCATTTACTGGGGGTAATCGAACCGGTAATCGCTTATTTAGCAAAACACCATCGTCAGCAAACGATCGGGTTGATCGGTACTAGGCAAACCATTAATTCGGGCGTTTTTCAAAAGAAATTAACCGCGAGTATGCCAGGCACGTCTATCGCTGCGCTAGCGACGCCTTTATTAGTGCCAGTGATTGAAGAAGGCTTTCAGGATCATAGTGCTATTGTGGATGCGGTGTTAAATGTGTATTTAACTAACCCAATATTAGCGAGTATAAATACGCTGGTTTTGGGTTGCACCCATTATCCGATTATCAAATCACGCATTGCCGCTTATTATCATGACCGTGTCACATTGATTGATGCGGCTGAAATCACTGCGCTGGCTTTGAAACAGGACTTAATGACGCTGCAATTATTGAACCCTCAATGTGCACCCCCTCACCGTGAATTCTATGTGTCCGATTTAACACCCGCGTTTGCCGATCAAGCCAGTGGCTTTTTTGGTGCTGATATTTCATTGCAATTATTGTAAGCTGTCATTAAAAAATGTTATGGGTAACTTTATTTTGATGACTGGGGTAATCGCTTTTTAGTTACACCGGTTATTTCATAAAAGTCGCCAAAGCCCATTATATGGCCGCTGATCCCTCGCTCGCCTTGTAGTTAAGTTAATCAAGGATGGTTACTCGCCATAACGGTGTATTTCAAGTAAAATGAATCCATCAGTTATCCATTTATTTCTTAAAGGGCTTCTCTCATGCAAGTTGATACTTCTCAAGATTTTTTAACCGCTTATCGCCTTCATGAAGCCCAACGGGCGGCAGAAGAATTGACAGCTTTACCCTTAAATGAGCAACAAACACGGCAATTGATTGAATTATTTACTGAAGTGCCTGAAGGAGAATCGGAATTTTTATTATATTTATTGACGGAATGCGTGCCGCCAGGCGTTGATGCTGCTTCTTATGTCAAAGCTAGTTTTTTAAATGCCGTGGCTCAAGGCAGCGTGATGTCACCTTTGTTATCACCTTTGCGGGCAACGGAATTATTAGCGTCGATGTTAGGTGGCTACAATATTCAACCGCTGATTCAATTATTAAACCATCCCACCTTAGGTCCGGTTGCCGCTCAAGGCTTGAGTCGTACCTTATTGATGTTTGATGCCTTTCACGATGTGGCAGCACTTGCCGATACGAATCCTTTGGCTAAGCAAATTTTGCAAGCTTGGGCTGATGCGCTGTGGTTTACGGAGCGTCCGGCGGTAGCTGAAAAACTAACCCTAACCGTCTTTAAAGTGCCGGGTGAAACCAATACCGATGATTTATCGCCTGGTACTGATGCTTGGAGTCGGCCTGATATCCCACTGCATGCCAGAGCGATGTTAAAAACCAAACAACCAGGTTCGTTGGAAACGATCAAAACATTGAAAGCCAAAGGCTATCCTTTAGTCTATGTCGGTGATGTGGTTGGAACCGGTTCGTCACGTAAATCAGCGATCAATTCGTTATTATGGTACATAGGGAATGATATTGCTTTTACACCGAATAAACGTTCGGGTGGGGTGATTTTAGGCTCAAAAATTGCACCGATTTTCTTCAATAGTGCTGAAGATGCTGGGGCACTTCCCATTGAAGTGGATGTCAGTGCCTTAAACATGGGTGATGTGATTCATCTTTATCCTTATGAAGGTAAAATCACCGATGAACAAGAGCAAGTTTTAGCGACATTTTCATTGCGGCCTTTAACATTATTAGATGAAGTGCGTGCGGGTGGCCGCATTAATTTAATCATTGGCCGCGAATTAACCGATCGGGCCCGAGCAACATTAGGCTTACCCTTATCCACTGTGTTTTTGCGACCAACGTTGCAAATCGATAATGGTGCCGGTTTTACATTGGCACAAAAAATGGTGGGGCGCGCCTGTGGCGTTAAAGGTATTCGGCCAGGCACGTATTGTGAACCGAAAATGACTACTGTTGGTTCGCAAGATACCACTGGCCCTATGACCCGTGATGAATTAAAAGATTTAGCGTGTTTGGGTTTTAGTGCTGATTTAGTGATGCAGAGTTTTTGTCATACCGCCGCTTATCCGAAGCCGGTTGATATCGATGTGCAACACAGTTTGCCTGAATTTATGTCGAGTCGTGGTGGCGTTTCATTAAGGCCTGGCGATGGCATTATTCATTCATGGCTTAATCGCATGCTATTGCCAGACACGGTGGGGACCGGAGGGGATTCTCATACTCGCTTTCCTTTAGGGATTAGTTTTCCCGGTGGTTCTGGGGTAGTAGCGTTTGCAGCAGCTTTAGGGGTAATGCCGCTTGATATGCCAGAATCGGTTTTAGTGCGTTTTTCAGGGACGCTGCAGCCGGGGATTACGTTAAGGGATTTGGTTAATGCGATTCCCTATGTAGCAATCCAACGCGGTTTGTTGACGGTTGAAAAACACAATAAAATCAATGTGTTTTCGGGTCGGGTGTTAGAAATTGAAGGTTTGCCGGATTTAAAAGTGGAACAAGCCTTTGAATTAGCCGATGCTTCCGCTGAGCGTTCAGCCAACGGTTGTACCGTCCGTTTAAATAAAGAACCCATCCTTGAATATTTACACTCGAATATTGCGCTGTTGCGCTGGATGATTGCCAATCGGTACCATGATGAACGGACTTTATTGCGTCGCATTGCGGCGATGGAAACTTGGTTAGCTGCGCCCGATTTATTAGAACCAGATGCCGATGCTGAGTATGCGCAAATCATCGATATCGATTTAAATCAGATCACTGAACCTTTGTTAGCCTGCCCCAATGATCCGGATAATATTAAACCTTTATCATTCGTTGCCAATGATCCTGTGCAAGAAGTCTTTATCGGTTCGTGCATGACCAATATCGGTCATTACCGGGCGGCGGGTAAAATGCTCAAAGAGTATGGTAAACAAGTGCCGACGGTTTTATGGATTGCCCCACCGACTAAGATGGATGCCCATCAATTAAACCAAGAAGGCTATTACGGTATTTTTGGGATTGCCGGTGCACGCACGGAAATCCCTGGCTGTTCTTTATGCATGGGGAACCAAGCGCGGGTGCATGATAATGCCACGGTGGTATCGACTTCAACGCGTAATTTTCCAGGCCGTATGGGGAATAATGCCAATGTGTATTTGTGTTCGGCAGAATTAGCAGCGATTACCGCGATTTATGGTCGTTTGCCGACCGTTGCTGAATACCAAGAAAAAGTAGCCGGGATCAATGTGATGGCAGCAGAAATTTATCGTTACTTGAATTTTGATCAATTACCCGAATTTGCTGATCAGTCGGAAAGTTCTCTTTAAAGGTTTTTTAAAAATTTTTGGATAGCGTGTGCCATATACGTAAAATCAGGGTTATAAGTTAAGCGAGCGGTACTTTTGCCGCCCCGTTCGCCTAGGATCAGTGGCCGTTTGGCGCTCGCATTACTATTGAGGGTGTAGTCGCCTGTGCAACCATAATGCGGGTGATCAGGCGCCACAGTTAAACAAATGTGGGAAAAATTAATGATCGATTGTTCAGGATAATAACTGCTGCGAACGATGATGCGCGGGTCATTCGCAAAGGTTAAGGGTGTGGAACTGTAAATGAAACAGCGTGACTGTGGGTTTGCTTGATTTGTTTGAAAGCGCTGCCAAAGCGCTTTACTATCGATAACACTATCACTGGCTGATAATACCCAAAAAACCGGTAATGAACAAACTCGGTCAGGGCATTGTTGAATTAAGCGTTGTACTTGAACAGCGCCATTTAATGCATGTTGGCTGTATTTGGCATAATCGTAAACCTTAGTTTGACAGGTCCATGGACTTAATTTTTTAGCAATTTGAATAATAAAACGGTTATTGAGTAATAGCCGTTCGAGGCGATGCAGTTGCAAAGCTGGCGCAATGGCCACTAAACCCGCCAAGCGTGGAATTTCATTTTGTAAGGCTAAATAATGACTGATTAAAGCACCCGTAGAAAAGCCAGCGATCACAATACGTTCAATAGTTGTGGGTAATAATTCAATAGCTACTCGACACGCGCTTAGCCAATCTTGGTAAGTGACGAGTAATAAATCTTCTGGGCATGTGCCATGACCAGGCAGTAAGATACTTCGGACTAAATAATTTTCATGGATGAACACGGCGCTTAAACTGTGCATCATGCATGGGGAATCGTAAAGGCCATGAATAAGTAACACCGCTTGCTTCGTGGCAGTAGGTGGTTTGTATTCAAAAGGGAGATTGGCGTGTAAAATGGCTTGTTGGGTTGCACTATCGCCTAACAGATAATCACGTCGGCGCGTGGTGATCAAGTGACGACAATAATCGCGGTAATCGGTAAAATGCGTCACAAAAAAACCCTTTAGCTTGTTAAGTGTGAAATAGGGGCAATAGGCGGCATTATAGCGCTTCTCTGCGCCGTTAGTGGTTTGTCTCTGTTAGAATGGCTATTTAAGTAAAACTATGCGTTTGCGAGCTGATTTTGCTTTAAGAGTCGTAAAGAACGGTAATGGCACTTATAAAGGTTTTTTTATGAATAAAAAATTTTTGTTGAATTTAAGTCTGGTTGTCATTGGTATAGGCTTATTTACAGTGTGTTGGGCTACAGCTTATAACAGTACGATGTCAGTTTTGTCGACTTCATTGAGTATTATTTTTTCTTTATGTGAAATAACCGGTGTGTTATTCATAGGGATTAGCTTTATTCGTTATCAACAATATCGGCAAAATCCTTCAGAAACACCATTAAGTCGCGTTTTGTATGTTTTATTGTTTGGTTTGATTCTGTTAATTTTGCCTAATATCGCGCAAAAAGCGAGTATTCATACTACTATCAAAGAAGCAGCAGACACTGAAACAGGTAGTTAATTCTAATGTTGGTCTAAATTTTAAGGACAATAATGAAAATTTTAGTAAGTAATGATGATGGGATTAATGCACCTGGCATTGAAGCACTAGCGGCTGCTATGGCAACGTTAGCCGATATTGTCGTAGCGGCGCCCGATCGCAATCGTTCAGGGGCGAGTAATTCGTTGACATTGACTAATCCACTGCGCGTTAAAGAAATTCAGCCGAATTGGTTTAGCATTGAAGGAACACCAACGGATTGCGTCCATTTAGCGATCACCGGTTTAATGGATGCTGATCCTGATATGGTGGTATCTGGCATCAATAATGGTGCGAACATGGGCGATGATGTTTTATATTCAGGAACTGTCGCTGCCGCTATCGAAGGGCGTAGTTTAGGTTTTCCTTCTTTGGCATTTTCACTCGCGGGGCACAGCCCACAGTATTATTCAACTGCAGCGGAAGTGGCGAAACAAATTGTCGCGCGTTTAATGGTAGATCCACTACCACCGGCGACGATTTTGAATATCAATATTCCTGATGTGCCTTTTGCACAACTGCAAGGTTATGAAATTACCCGTTTTGGTTCGCGTCATCGGGCAGAGCCAACCATTAAAGCCATTGATCCGCGTGGTGAAACGATTTATTGGATTGGCTTGCCGGGTAAAGAGCAAGATGCCGGGATGGGTACCGATTTTTATGCGGTGGCCCATAATTTTGTGTCGATCACCCCTTTAAGTTTAAATTGGACGAATTTTACCGCTTTTGAGCAATTATCTACCTGGGCGTTGGGTTTGGACAATAATAAAACGCAAGGCATGGGTTGAAATGCGGATTTTCTCACCTATTTATCGACAAATGTTGCAATGGGCAGTGCATTCAAAAGCACCTTTATGGCTATTTATCTTGAGTTTTGCCGAGTCGTCTTGTTTTCCCATTCCACCCGATGTGATGTTAGCGCCGATGGTTTTAGCTAAACCCACAAAAGGTTGGCGTTTTGCGAGTTTATGTACCCTGGGTGGCGTGTTGGGTGCTTATGTCGGTTATGCTATTGGTCATTTTTGTTTTTTAGCTGTCAAACCGTGGATTATGCACTTAGGTTATTATTCGCATTATGAATTGATCGTGACATGGTTTGCCGAATGGGGCTTTTGGGTAATGTTTTTCGCCGGTTTTGCGTTTATCCCTTATAAATTATTTACTATTGCTGCAGGTGCGACGGGGTTAGCGTTAATCCCGTTTACTTTAGGGTCAATTGTCGGTCGGGGTGGGCGATTTTTTTTAGTCACGTGGGTCATTCGTGCAGGCGGTGTCAAGATGGAGCGGGCTTTATTAAAATACATCGATCATTTGGGTTGGCTGTGCATCGCTTTAATCGTGTTAGCTTGGGTCGTGTGGAAACTATGTCATTGAAAGTGTTTAAACCAGTTTTTTTATTGCTCAATATGTGTTGGTGGTTGAGTGCGTGTGAAAGTACTCATGCACCTGCGCCTGTGGCTAATGGTTGGGCTCACGTTAACAGTACGCAACGCGTTTATGTGGTTCAACCCGGCGATACGATTTATTCGATTGCGTGGAAATTTGCTAAAAATTATCAACGTCTTGCTGCAGCGAATCATTTAATCGCGCCTTATACGGTGACGCCTGGTCAAAGCTTACAATTAACCCGTAGTCAACAGGATAAAAAAGCAGTCCAAGCCAAAGTCTTGGTCAAGACGGAAGTACTGATAAAAACGAAAGAATCATCAGCATTGGTCAATAAAGCGCCTGAAAGCGTGAAAGCTAATGGGCATTTCCCATGGCCATTGAAAGGAACCGTGGTTGCTAATTTTGGTCAGAATGGCTGTAAAGGGCTCGATATTCTCGTGCCGATTGGGACACCAGTGAAAGCGATCGATAGTGGCACCGTGGTGTATGCGGGTGATAATTTACACGGTTATGGTCAATTATTGATTATCAAACACGAACATGATTTGATGACAGCGTATGCGCATAATTCAACATTATTGGTTCAAGAAGGTGGTTTGGTAACAGCGGGCCAAGTAATTGCTTTATCGGGTGATTCGGAGGCGACGAAGCCGATGCTGCATTTTGAAGTACGTCAAGCAGGCCACCCCGTGAACCCTGCACATTTTTTAACTTAAGTAAGGCTTAAGCTCTGGGTGGTACAATGGTAAAAATTGACGACAGTATTTCGAGAATTATGTATGCCGCATTATCAAGGTTGTACTGTTGAGGTTTTTGACGTAGAGCCAACGTTGAAGAAACTTAATGAAATATGGTCGAAAGAAGGCATCACGTCAGCTTATGTGATTGTTGGTGAGGCTGTAGGTTATTATAATTGTGTGGGAGAGGTTAAGGAGTTTTTAAACGTAGATGAGAGAGAAGTTCAAAAAATTAAAAATACCGTATTAGCAGCAAAAAATGCTGCTAATACTAATATTAAGGGCAATGCGGTGGAGCTCACACCGAATGGCTCGCATCTATCCCACCCGCGAAAATTAATTGAACGCCTTAATGCCTTAACTAAGTATTCACCTTCTCAGTTATTTCGTATCCCCATAAAAAAACCTGAAAGTGAAACTGCAGTTGGATTTTCTTTATCTAAACCGTTCATTAACAATGATTTTGGCTCTTCTGAAGATTTAGCATCGAATAATGACGATGAATCTGGCGCAAATTCTCCATTTGATAAGACGGCTCAACCTGCTACTGATGATTTAACACCTACCATTGAATTCTTAACGTTGCGCATTTGCCAAGCAACAGATGGTAGTCAATACACAGAATATTGGCTGGATGCGGCGCAAGAAAATATTCTCTTGCGTTGCGGATTATTAGTGAATGAGCAAGCGCCAACGCTTAACGCTCTAAATAACATTGAGTATTTGGAGAATACTGCTTATATTTTGGCAAATGCTCATTTGTATTATGTCAATAAAGTTCGTCATGAATGTATTTGTTTGAGTGAAGGTTGGGCTGAAGCGAAATTAACGGCCGCTCAGCAAAAAATAATCAACATACTTAGCAATTCGGCTAACTCCGATAATAATAAAAAATATCTTGATTTATCGCCGGAGCAATTAAAGGAAATAATGGACGCCACTGGTCACAGGACCAAACGCTGGGTTTCAGCGAAAGAGACGATCCGTGTTGCCGGTGATTTAGAGGAACAATATCAACAATTGTGTTTATTGACAGGCCAAGGGGCTTTGCCTAAACAGTTAAAAGATTCAAAGACTGTTTGGCTTACTGCCATCCGTCCGTTCATGATGGTACCGTTATGTTGGCTTGGCGCTGCGGTGATTGAAGGGGTGCTTGTGGCAGCGCGGGCTGTGGTGGCAGCAGGTATTTTTTCGATAGCACTGGTTGGGGCTATCAAAACAGCAGAAACTATGGAAAAATTCGTGTCTAAAGGACACAGCATCATTTCATCGTACCTAGGTTATAAGGCAGCGAAGCGATATGCTGATAAATATTATCAACCTGCTGTAGTTGATGGTGATGATAACGTGGGTGATATGCAAGCTGTTTTGGAAATGTATAAAAAAACACCCAATAATTATGTAGGTAATTTCTGTGATGACTATTTAAATGGCCCCAAAGCCGCGAAAGTGATGCGGGATGGTTTGGAAAGTCTTGCGGCTCTCTTTAATCTATTGCCTAATATCTAAAAAATTGCCGAAAGAGAATAATGCCTTTAATAACGTAAATGAATCAACAATAGAATCATTAGCTGAAAATTCTAAGTCAGATGCCAAAGCGGATACTTCATTTGTCAAAGCGGATACTTCTATGGGAAATTTACTTAAGAAAGGTTATCTACCTATTTTATCAGAAAAACCAGTTGATACTGCAAATACTGCAAATGCCGTTTCAGCATCAACTGACTCTGTATATAGTGAAATACCTGGTAGCCCTAGGTCAGAGGCTTTATCAACGCTGCCTAGCCGATCAAGCAGTGGTGAGGCAGAAGGTTCATTATCATCATCACGACAAAATTCGCTAGATGAGCGGCATTATGTTCCTGAGAAAAACAACTACACTTACTATTTTTAAAAAATAGCCGATTTAACGGGTCTCTAATCGGTGATTCTTTATCCAACGCATTTAGGGCGAATACGTTATAATGATGCATGTGATGTAATCCCTTTTAACTTAATTGAATTTTTATGAATCCCTTAGTCAATATTGCGGTCGATGCGGCGCGTCAAGCGGGTCGTATTATCATTAAAGCGGCTGATCGTTTAGATTTATTGACCATCAATCCCAAAGAAAATTTCGATATTGTCACCAATATCGATCATGAATCTGAAGCAAAAATCATTCAAACCATTCGAAAAGCTTATCCACAACACGCGATTTTAGCTGAAGAAAGTGGTATATCGGGTGAACATGAGGTTACGTGGATTGTTGATCCTTTGGATGGTACCACCAATTACGCGCATGGTTTCCCACATTATTGCGTCTCGATTGCAATTAAAGTAAAAAATCGCTTAGAGCATGGCGTTATTTACGATCCTTTGCACGATGAATTATTCATCGCTAGCGCCGGCAAAGGTGCGCAAATGAATGGTCGGAAAATTCGCTGTCGTCAACAACCTGCTTTAGCCGGGGCCTTTTTAGGGGTGAGTCATTTGCTGCACACACCTGACGCTAAAAAAATTCGTCAATGTGATAAACTGCATGCTTTAGTGGCTAACACGGCTGGCATTCGTCGTACCGGTTCAGCAGCGCTTGATTTAGCGTATGTGGCAGCAGGTAGATTAGATGGTTTTTTTGCCGAAGCATTGCAATTCTGGGATTGTGCCGCAGGTATTGTCTTGATTCGTGAAGCAGGCGGCTTGGTGAGTGATTTTTCCGGTAGTGAAGCCAGTTTAGAACAAGGTGAAGTGGTGGCTGCCAATCCTAAATTATTTAAACAATTGCTCGGTTTTTTGAATGAAGCGAATCATTAACGGTTGATTGAAAGCTTATGTCATTGTGGACCCTCTGGTATCGTTTAACTTCACCTAAAGGTTTTACGTATTTTGCCACTGCGTGCATTCCGTGGTTAGCGCTGGGCTGTTTGCTTACGCTCGCTTATGGCTTAGTGGCAGGTTTGTATGTCGCACCAGCGGATTACCAACAAGAGGATGCTTTTCGCATTATCTATGTGCATGTGCCTTGTGCTTTTGTTTCGTTACTTATTTATAGTGCTTTGACGGTTGCGGCCATCACTTGTTTGGTGTGGCGCGTGAAACTCGCTAATACTTTTGTCGATGCTGCAGCACCGGTGGGTGCTGCGCTGACATTATTAGCGTTAGTGACAGGTTCCTTATGGGGTAAACCCATGTGGGGTACCTGGTGGATTTGGGATGCGCGCTTAACATCAGAATTGCTATTACTGTTTATTTATTGCGGGATCATGGCGCTGAAAAATGCATTTCCCGATAAGCGTCAAGGGAGTGTGTTTAAAAATGCGTTTGTAGTAATCGGCAGCGTTAATTTGCCAATTATCCATTATTCCGTTGCTTGGTGGAATACGTTGCACCAAGGCAGCACCTTTACGTTATTGGGCCCATCAAAAATAGCGCCTGTTATGAGTCAACCCTTGACCGTCATGTTAGTCGCGTTTAGTTTATATGCCGCTTTGATGGTGTTGCTGAATATGCGCAATGCCGTTTTGCTCGAGTGTCAACGTGCACGGTGGGTAAGCGCCTGGCTTGCCAAGAGGAAACGCTGATGACACTCTTATCTTTTCTGAAGATGGGCGGTTATGCCGCTTATGTGTGGCCTGCCTTTGGTAGCGTATTGAGTGTATTGGTTTACAATAGCGCTAAAGCGTATGTCACGTATCGAATGCTCATTAAACGCTTATCGTCCATGTCTGAGACGCGCCATGCACCCTATCCGTAAACAACGGTTGATTTTCATTAGCGTTTTTATGATAGCGATTGGAATAGCCTGTGCCTTAGCCTTGTATGCGCTAAAACAAAATATCAATGTCTTTTATACCCCCAGCCAATTATTACAAACTAAGCTTTCACGTCAGCAAACATTGCGCGTGGGTGGTTTAGTACAAAACGCTTCGGTTAAACACAATACCAGCGATAATCAAGTGTGCTTTGTAATTACCGATGACCATCATGAGGTAACCGTCTATTACACTGGCTTGTTACCGGATTTATTTCGTGAAGGGCAAGGGATTGTTGCCGAAGGAAAATTGCGTGCTGATGGGGCTTTTCAAGCCAGTGAAGTGTTAGCCAAACACGATGAAAATTACCTGCCACCGCCAGTGGCAGCAGCATTAGCCACTAAATCCGAGACTATGCATGCCTGAAAGAATATTTACTTTGCCACGTATTTTAGCGCATCGCGGTTTGCATGTTTCTGCGCCTGAAAATACTTTGAGTGCGTTTGCTGCCGCGGCAGCAGCAGGTGCGCGTTGGATCGAATTGGATGTGATGTTAAGTTCTGATCATGTGCCGATTATTTTTCACGACGATGCGTTAGAGCGTGTGACCAATGGTTGTGGTTTGGTAGCCAAACAAAGTCTTTTAGCATTGCAGCAATTGCAAGTGTGCCATCAGAGTGCCATTGATGTAATCCCCAGTTTAGTACAATTACTGGATTACATTGCTCTGACTGACTTGAGCTTTAATTTGGAAATCAAAAGCAATAGCTTAGGCGATGCTTTAACTTGCCAGCATATCTTAGCAGTATTAAAAACGCATTCTGCTGTACCCTGTTTGTTGAAAGAGCAGCGGCTGTTTGTCTCAAGTTTTTCTAGAGTGGTGGTGGAATTTTTTGCCCAGCAAGCCCCGCAAATTCCAAGGGCTTATCTACTTGATGGTATGCAACCTGATGCTTTCCAGTTTGCTCGGGCTCAAGGGTGTGTGGCGGTTAATTTTTGGGCACAGATGCCTGATGCAGAACAATTTTTAACAGAGGCGCTAGCCGTGGGTATGCCGACTCTGTGTTTTACCGTCGATGAAGTGATGGAAGCAAACCATTGGTTTACCAAAGGGGTGACGGGAGTTTTTAGCAATAATGCTGCATGTTATGCCTTGAGCCAGCAAAGAGAGGATGTATGAGCCATTTTTATCAAAAACACGTGTTTTTTTGTGTCAATCAAAAAGTTGATGGCAAGAAGTGTTGCCAAAATGCCGGGGCCAAAGATTTTTTTGAATATGCATGCGATACGTTGAAAGCCCGAGATTTATTTGGCCCTCATAAAATTCGCATCAGTAGTTCGGGTTGTTTAGGGCGGTGTGCCAAAGGCCCCATGATCGTTGTGTATCCTGATAATGTTTGGTATAGCTATGCCACTAGCGCTGATATCGATGAAATTATCGACTCGCATTTGGTTGGCCAAACAATGGTCGAGCGTTTGCGCATTCATGAATAAATTCCTCGTCCTTAGCTTGCTGGTATTCTTAACCGCTTGTGGTTCTAATGCGAAACAAGGTGCTTATCCTGTCAGCGTTGAGGCGATCACTGTTCAAACACAGCCGTGGCATGCCAGTGTCCAAACGACCGCGACTGTGATGGCAGAATCGGGTACGATCCTTAAAAGTGAAGTCATCGGTAGGGTGACGAATGTTGCTTTTAAGCCAGGAAGTGCGGTTATCAAAGGCCAATTACTGTTTGCGATCAATCCAGCGCAATTGGCGGCAAAATTAAAAATGGCCCAAGCGATGGCTGAATTAGAACAAGCCAATTATCGCAGGGCTTTCAGCTTATACCGTCAGCATGTGATTTCCAAAGCGGATTTTGATCGTGCTAAAGCTACGGCGGTAAATGATTCCGCTACGGTGGAAGCCGCTCAAGCTGCTCTTGATGATGCTTTGGTTCATGCGCCTTTTGCAGGTGTGGTGGGTTTAAATTTAGTGCAGGAAGGCGATTATGTGACTATCGGTCAGGCATTGGTCAGCTTACAACAATTGGATCGTTTACGCTTGGATTTTACGGTCGCAGAACAATACAGTGATCAAGTGAAGCTAGGGGATCAGGTGCTGATCCGGGTCCGTGATTTACATCACCATCAATACCTGGCTGTCGTGAGTGCGCTTGATAATGCCATTGATGTGAATACGCGTTTAATGGCGGTGCGTGCCACTTTTGTCAATCCTGAATTAAATTTATTGCCAGGTGCTTATGTCGATGTGACTTTGTCTTATGGGCCAGAACAACACGTATTGACCACGCCTCAAATTGCCGTGGTCAGCAGTGCTGATGGTGATAGTGTCTTTCGGATCGTTAAAGGCAAAGCGGTTGCTACCTCAGTGACACTGGGGGCGCGTTTTGCTGATCAAGTGATTATTGTCAAGGGTTTGATGGCAGGGGATCAAGTGATTACTGCTGGGCAATTAAAATTACACGATGGCGCTTTGGTCCGTGTGACGCATGGTTAAGATCGCTTTATTTGGTGGCGCGTTTGATCCGATCCACTATGGCCATTTAGCTGCGGCGATGGCGGCTTTAAGCCAATTGCATTTAGATCAAGTGCGCTTTATTCCTTGCGCTGATCCAGTGCATAAAGCCCATTGCATAGCTTCTTCGGAACAACGGGCAATGATGATTCAATTAGCGATTCGTAATCAGCCGCATTTTATCCTCGATCCGTGTGAGTTAGAGCGCGCTAGCCCGTCTTATGCCATCGATACCATTGAAAACTTTCTTGACGTCCATGGCAGTCAAAAGCAACTTTACTGGCTGTTAGGTGCCGATGCTTTAGTTCACTTTGAAGCTTGGCATCGGTGGCACGATATTATTCGGTTAGTGGATTTAGTGGTAGTGAATCGACCGGGCATAGGCACAGAGGCTATCCATGCGCCACTGTTGCGTTTAGCGACTTTATTAAGCGAGCATGGCCATGGTTTGCACTGTGTATTGATGGAACCCCATCCGCACGCTTCTAGTACTATTCGAAACACTTTAGGGGATGATAACGCCGTACCGCCTTTGGTAAAGCGGTATATTGACGTAACAGGGTTGTATCGATAAGGTCGCTCAGCTCAACTTGACAAGCCATTATTTTGGGTCAGGTAATGGGGTTTTTAAAATGCTTGGCGACAACGTACCAGCGTTAATTCTAGCTGTCATACTCCCGGGGGGTAATAAACTCGGTTCAGCTGTAACCACCGGGTTATTAGTATTTGGCAATACAGGGATGATCACTTGTTGATCTGATAAACTGGTGTCTTTTAAAGGCGCGGGAATCGTTAACGGGGCTGTTGCTTGTGCTGCCAAGTATTGTTTGTTTTGATCAGCGATATAATTTTGGATGTGGTGATTTTGACAAGCGGTGAGTGTGCCGATAAAGAGTATTAACAGGAAGGGTTGTAACAATAACAAGGGTTTATTCATGAAAGTTTTCACCTTAAGTGAGTTGACGGACCATGCTTGCTGCTGCAGCCAACGTCTCAGCATCAAAGATCGGAAAGCAAGGTAATAGTGGCGCAGTTCGTTTAGCCAAACCTGTTAAGACTTTAGCCGGTCCGCATTCAATCGACAATTGACAATTGAATGCGGCGAGTTTACGAATAGTCGCCGTCCAACGAACCGGTTGATACACTTGTCGAACTAGCATAGCACGAATAGCTGCTGGGGTGTCTGCGATGCTAGCTTCGACATTTTGAATGACGGGAATTTGTGGTGCTTGGATGTTAATAATATTTAGTGCATCTTCTAATTGGGCTGCGATTGGGAACATCAAGTCGCAATGGGATGGTACGCTAACATTTAAGCGTTTAGCGAGTTTGGCGCCAAGGGTTTTTGCCGCGACAATGGCGCGCTCAACCGCCGGCGTATGACCTGCGATGACCAATTGGCCATCGGCATTGTAATTGGCCGGTGACACTTTATGTGTTGTATCACTGGCGCTAAGGCATAAAGCTTCAACGGCTGAATCACTTAAACCGATGATCGCTGCCATTGCGCCAATAGTCGGTTTAACGGCACTTTGCATCAATTGACCACGTAAACGCGCGAGGTGTAGAGCATCATCAAACGCAATGGCTTCACTGCACACTAAGGCTGTGTATTCACCCAAACTGTGGCCAGCCATGATTGTGGGTAAAATACCGATTTCATCGAGCCAAATGCGCCAAATAGCGACCCCGGTTGCGACTAAAGCCGGTTGAGTGTATTCAGTTTGGTTGAGTAAGTCATTAGGATCATGGTGAACGAGGTCCCATAAATCATAGCCAAGAATCTGACTGGCTTCGGCAAACGTGGATTGTACAAGGCTGTGGCTGAGTGCCAACGCATTCAACATACCAACGGTTTGTGATCCTTGGCCTGGAAAAATCACTGCAAACGCTTTAGTGGGTTTCATCAAAAATAGCTCCAGCAAGTGGTGAAATGACAAGTTCGGGTTGAGCGGCTATTAGCATGGCTAATTGGCTGCGAATTTTAGCCGGCACATCTTGTTCCACTTCTTCCATAGCTTCGCGAATAGCATTTTCAAAAGCTGCTTGATTAGCGCCGCCATGGCTTTTAATGACAATGCCATTTAAACCTAAAAAACTCGCGCCATTAAATTGACCTGGATCAAAACTTTTACCGATTTTTTTTAAAATGTGTAAGACAGCCAGCGCTGATAATTTGGTGAACCAATTTTTTAAAAAAGCTTTTTTAATCGCGGAACTGATTAATTTCACGACCCCTTCTGTCGCTTTTAACATCACATTGCCGACAAAGCCATCACAGATCACGACATCCGCCGTGCCTTTGAAAACATCGTCGCCTTCAACAAAGCCGATGTAATGAATGCCAGGATACGATTCAAGCAATAAAGCAGTTTGCTTGACTAATTCATTGCCTTTCATCTCTTCTTCACCGACATTCAGTAAACCGACGGTGGGAGCAGGAATGCCGCCGACTTCTTTTGCGACAATTGACCCCATCAAGGCAAAATCGAGTAAATTTTGTGGGGTAGAATCGACATTAGCGCCAAGGTCTAACACCCGGACTAACGCATGGGGGCGCATGGTGGGTAATTTTGCCATGATGGCTGGGCGATCAATACCAGGCAAAGTTTTTAATACAAATTTAGCGGTTGCCATTAAGGCACCCGTATTGCCAGCGCTAACACACGCTTGGGCAGAGCCTGATTTAACGAGATTGATCGCGATACGCATCGATGAATCTTTTTTGAGCCTTAAAGCGGAAGAAGGTTTTTCATCCATACTGACGGTTTGAGAGGCATGAACGACGGATAACCTTGGCAAATTAACGCCATGATGTTTGAGCAATTGTTCATGAATCACACTTTCAATGCCAACGAGGATGATGTGTAATTGCGGGTAAAGGTGCAGTGCATTTAAGGCGGCAGGCACAATGACACTTGGGCCATGATCGCCACCCATGGCGTCAAGGGCAATAACAATGGGTTTACTCATAGAGCGGAAGCGTCGTGAACATAGCGGGCTATCAGGGATTAAGCATTTTCTGAATCGACATACGCTAGTGAGCTAATAGCTACACTAGCGTTAATAGCGGGTTTATTCAGCAGCCACGTCGGTAGCTTGTTTGATTACTTCTCGACCACGGTAAAAACCATTTTTTGTGATGTGATGACGGCGATGCTTTTCACCACTCACAGCATCAATCGACAAGGTGGCACCGGTAACAGCATCATGTGAACGACGCATGCCACGACGGGATCTGGATTTACGAGACTTTTGAACTGCCATGACAAACCTCTAAACAAAAAATTAAGCTCACAATGGTACCTATTTTAATGCTCCACGTCAAACATAAATGTAATTATGTGTAGCTAGGTCCTGTTTCTAGGGCATCAAACAACATAGCAAAAATTTTTAATGTGCTTAAACGTTCCATAACGACAGGGCCTGTCGGACTGGTGATGTTGATTTCCGTTAAAAAGTCACCGATTACATCGATACCGACAAAAAACAAATCTGCTTGTTGTAAATAAGGTTTAAGCGTTGCGCAGATTTCACGATCACGGGCGGTTAATGGCACTGCCGTGCCAGAGCCACCTGCTGCTAAATTAGCGCGAAATTCCGCTTTAGCGGGTGTGCGTAATAGTGCAAGTGGTACCGGTTCACCGTTAATCAAAAAAATACGTTTATCGCCTCTATGAACATCGCTTAAAAAGCGTTGTGCCAACACGGTTTTTTGTTGATTTTCTGTCAGTAATTCTAATAAAGAATTCTTATCTAAATCATCGTCATGGATAATCACGATCCCTCTGCCGGCCATCGCATCCATCGGTTTGATCACCACGCGTTGGTGTTCGCTGATAAACGCTTTTAAAAAAGTCAGATTGGCTGAAATCAGTGTGGGTGGTATTAAGGTTTTAAAATGGCTGGCAAAAATCTTTTCATTGAAAGACCGGATACTGCTTGGATGATTTAAAATTCGGGTGTTACCTTCAGTAATCCTATCCAATAATTGCGTTACATACAGGTATTCACTGTCAAACGGTGGGTCGATGCGAATGAAAATATAATCCATTGCATGTAACGCTAAGATTTTACTGGAATGCGTTATAATGTAGGGTTTTTGATTTACGTTAAGGTCACCAAAATGACAATTAGCATAGACGACACCGTCTCTGAGAAATAAGTCTTTTTTGGTGAAATAAGACCACGTATAGCCACGTCTTTGTGCTTCCAGCAATATTCCTAAGCTGCTGTCGGTACTAGGATTTAGGGTCTCTGGTGGGTCAATTAAGACAGTTAACTGGTAAGTCATGTGGGCTCCTTAGTTTAAATAGACAAGAATCGATGGCGTGGCTATAATGAAAAAAGTCGGTTAAAATATTAATTTATAAGGTTTTAATAGTATTTTTTTAATCCATACTGAAAATTAGTATGGTAGGAGTTGTCCGTGAATTCATAAAAGCATTTGCGTACAGTCTCAGTTTAAATGATTTCCCTTCATTTTAGGATTTTTTATGATTAAGAATAAGCAGGCGCGCAGTGATGTTACTGCTAATAAAATATTAGAAACCGCCTGTAAAATTTTTCCCGAATTGGGTTTTGCAGGAACATCGATTTCGATGCTTGCTAAAGATGCTAAAATCAACCAAAGTTTAATTTATCACCATTTTGGTAGCAAAGAAGAATTATGGAAAGCAACCAAAGGCTATTTATTACAAGATGTTTTTGAACCGGCTAACAGCACAGATGAGAGTCAATCTTTGGAAGATTTTGTCAGTGACAGTGTGCGTGGACGTTTTGATTGGTATTTAAAACATCCAGAAGTGATTCGGATGGTGAATTGGCAACGTTTGGAACCTAAGCGTAAGCAATTACAGGGTACCGCGCCGATGTCAGTTGATCGCTGGGTAAAAATTATTCCGCGCATGCAAAAAGACGGTAAAATTCGTACTGATTTACCGGCTGAAATGATTATTGTCATGATGGGCAATATCATTATCGCGCCGATGTTAGATGAACATCGTTTTTTGAAAAGTAAAGAATCGTGTGAAAAATACGTCAATGTGATTATCGAAGCATTGCTGATTGTGTTAAAGCCGCGTTAATGTTTGGAGTTGCTATGGAATACAAAGATTATTATAAAATCATGGGTGTCGCGAAAGATGCCTCTGAAGCGGATATCAAAAAAGCTTATCGAAAATTAGCCCGTCAATATCATCCTGATGTGAGTAAAGAAAAAGATGCTGAAAGCAAATTTAAAGAAGTCAATGAAGCGTATGAAGTTTTAAAAGATCCTGAAAAACGTCAAGCGTATAACCAATTAGGTGCCGATTGGAAAAGTGGTGCAGGAGCCAGTCAAGCTGGCGGCTTTGGCGGTTTTCAACAAAGACAGCAAGCTGGGGCAGGCGATTTTAGTGATTTCTTTGAACAATTTTTTGGTGGACAACGTGCAGGTGCGCGCAGTTCTCAGGCTACTCGGCCTAAAGCTGGGGAAGATTTACATACCACTGTCCAAATCCGTTTGGAAGAAGCGTACTTAGGTACGCATAAAACGATCCAAT
The DNA here is from genome assembly GCA_903888615.1 of uncultured Gammaproteobacteria bacterium. Classification (GTDB taxonomy): domain Bacteria; phylum Pseudomonadota; class Gammaproteobacteria; order CAISUE01; family CAISUE01; genus CAISUE01. The sequence continues at coordinate 6,182 of CAISUE010000033.1, read as the reverse complement.
ACGAAATGCCAGAAGTTCATGGTGAACGCGAGCCTAAAGCATTGACGGTCAAAATTCCCGCCGGTGTGATCACAGGTCAACAAATGCGTTTAACTGGTCAAGGTGCCATCGGTGTGCAAGGTGCCAAAGCTGGTGACTTATACCTTAAGATAGAAGTACTCGAGCATCCACAGTATCAGGTAGCAGGGCGTGATTTAACCCTAACGGTGGCGGTGATGCCTTGGGAAGCCGCTTTGGGTGCTGTCTTGACAGTGCCTACCTTAGGCGGTTCAGTGGATGTGAAAATTCCTAGCGGCACTAAAAGTGGTTCAAAAATGCGCTTGAAAGGTCGTGGTTTGCCGGGAAAAATCCCTGGCGATCAATACTTATTGTTGCAGATCCAAGTGCCTGTGCCGACAACGCCTGAGCAAATCGCTTATTATGAACACATGCGGGAATTGTTTACCGCAAAATCGTGAGTAGTGCCTGATGAATACCCCTATCTTTCTTAGTGATTACCGTCCCAGTGATTTTTTCATCACCACTGTGCACTTGACGTTTGAATTAGAACCTCATGCAACCGTGGTGACCAATATCATGCAATTGCAGCGAAATCCCGATGCGCCTTGGGATGCACCGTTGATGTTGCACGGAGAAAAACAATCGTTAAGCGCAGTGTATTTAGATGAACGTTTGCTGCGTATTGACGAATATCAACTTACCACGCAGAGTTTGACATTGGGCACTGTCCCAGCGTTTTTTACCTTAAAAATAATCAGCACCTGTGATCCTTTTGCCAATACCGAATTAGAAGGTTTGTATGGCTCCAACGGTAAATTTTGCACCCAGTGTGAACCGCATGGCTTTCGTAAAATCACATATTATTTAGATCGACCCGATGTGATGGCGATTTTTACCACCACAATGATCGGCGATGCGGCACTTTATCCTGTGATGTTAAGCAATGGCAATTGTCTTTTCGATGAAGTGAAAGAGGGTATCAAAACAGTTGTTTGGCAAGATCCATTTAAAAAACCCTGTTATTTATTTGCCCTGGTAGCAGGTGAGTTAGATGTTTTAGAAGATAGCTTTGTGACGTGCAGCGGTAAATCCGTTACGTTAAGAATTTTTGTGGAACCGGGCAATGTTAATAAAACCCAGTATGCCATGACCAGTCTTAAGCAAGCGATGCGCTGGGATGAACAACACTATGGCCGTGAATACGATTTAGCGATTTTCATGATAGTGGCGATCAGTGATTTTAATATGGGGGCTATGGAAAACAAAGGCCTCAATATCTTTAATGCCAAATATATTTTAGCGGATGCAACTACCGCGACTGATGACGATTATGAAGGCATCACCGTGGTGGTTGGCCATGAATATTTTCACAATTGGACAGGTAACCGTATTACTTGCCGCGACTGGTTTCAATTGAGTTTGAAAGAAGGTTTAACCGTGTTTCGCGATCAAGAATTTTGTGCGGATATGACTTCTAGACCGATAACGCGCATCGATGATGTTAGAACCTTAAAGCGGCAACAATTCCCTGAAGATGCCGGTCCCTTAGCGCATCCCGTGCGCCCTGTTTCGTATATCGATATGAATAATTTTTATACCGCGACGGTGTATAACAAAGGCGCTGAAATCGTTCGTATGTTACATACCCTGGAAGGTTTGCAGGGTTTTCGTGCCGGCATGGATCAGTATTTTGACTTATTCGATGGTTCTGCTGTTACGTGTGAAGCATTTATTCAAGCCCATGCGATCGCTAATCAGAGAGATTATCAAGCCTTCATGCGCTGGTATGCGCAAATAGGGACCCCGACATTGCTGGTAACTGACCATTACGATGCAAGCGCGCACGTCTATACCTTGACAATTAAACAAAGTGTTACTGAAACGCCCGATGGTGTTGCCACTGAAGCTTTAGTGATTCCCATTCGCATGGGTTTATTAAGTGAAAAAGGGCAACCGTTTAACTTAGATGCACAACAAGCGCAAGAAAAAGTGTTGGTGCTAGATCGCATTGAACAAAGCTTTGTGTTTAATGGGATTCATAGTCGACCGATTCCTTCATTGTTGCGGGGGTTTTCAGCGCCGGTTCATAGTGAATATGCTTATACCTTAGCTCACTATTTGACCTTGTTGCGTTTTGATGTCGATGCTTATAATCGTTTTGCAGCTTCAGTCAGTGTATGCTATGCCCTGGCGCTGAAACATACGTTAGTAGAGTTAGAGCAATGGTTAAAAGTGTTGCGTTATGTCTTTACGGATAGCAGTGTTGATGAAGCGTTAAAAGCGCGTTTGCTAACGGTGCCGACCGATCGAGAATTTGCTGAACAGCATAAACAGATAGAGGTTCAACGCGCGATCAAGAATCGGCAATTATTGGAAAATGCGCTTGCGCAAGCGTTGCAAGAAGAATTTTTACGTGGTTATGAAAGGCTGACGGCTGCATCAACGGCTTATGCGTTCACACCTCAACAAGTCGGTGCACGGGCGTTGAAAGCAACGTGCTTAAAACAGATTATGCTAGTGAATAAAAACGCCGGCAGTGTGCTGTGCCAAACACAATATCACAATGCCGATAATATGACGGATCGCTTCAATGCCCTTTTTATAATGGTGCATTATGGAACACAGCATGGTGCTAAGCAGTTATTAGCGGATTTTTATCAGCGTTATCAACAACAAGATTTAGTGATTGAAAAATGGTTTAGCATTCAAGCGACTGTTCCTGCTGAAAATACGTTGGCTTGCGTCATCGAATTATTAAAGCATCCGCGTTTTGATTTAAAAAATCCCAATAAAGTTCGCGCTGTGATCGGTGCTTTTGCCAGTCAAAATTTTATCGGTTTTCACCGTGCTGATGGTGCTGGTTATGAATTTTTAGCCGAACACATTATCGCTTTAAATGCGATTAATCCTTTGATTGCTGCGCGTTTAGTGGAACCTTTGAGCCAATGGCAGCGTTTTACCGGTGCAGCTGCCGTTTTACAGCGCAGTGCCTTGCAGCGAATTTTATTGACTGAGCAGTTAAGCGAAGCGGTGAGTGAACAAATCCACAAGTGCTTACCCAATGCCTCGCTGTAACCTAAGTGTCATTGTGCACACCGCGCTTAACGTGAGTTAGGCGCAATCTCCATGCCCACCTTATGAATATTTCTGACGTCTTTATCAAACGCCCGGTTATGACGACGCTGATCGTTTGCGGTTTGATCCTGTTAGGCGTGATCGGTTACTTCAGTATGCCAGTCAGTGCCTTACCGAATGTTGATTTTCCAACCATTCAAGTGACAGCAAATTTAGCCGGTGCTAGCCCTGAAACCATGGCTGCCGCTATTGCTACCCCTTTAGAAAATAATTTTGGCACTATTCCCGGTGTTAATACTATGACATCCAGCAGTACCTTGGGGAAAAGTCAAATCACCCTGCAATTTGATTTAAGCCGCAATATCGATGGCGCTGCGCAAGATGTGCAAGCGGCGTTAACTCAAACGCAAAAACAATTACCGGTGTCGATGCAAACACCACCCAGTTATAAAAAAGTCAATCCTGCTAGCTCACCGATTTTATTGTTGGCGTTGAGTTCCGATGTCATCCCAATGGTTAGCGTAGATAAATATGCCGAATTGCGCTTAGCCCAACAAATTTCAATGATTTCGGGTGTTGCCCAAGTGGATGTGAAAGGTTCACAAATTTTTGCCGTCCGTATTCAAGCCAATCCCCTGGTGATGGCAGGCTTGAATTTGAGTTTTGATCAATTAAGCAATGCCATTGTCGATGCCAATGTGAATTTACCGACTGGTACCATTATTGGTCCTAAGCAAATTCAAACCGTCACGGTCAATGGGCAATTGTTTAATGCAGCTGAATATCAACCCTTGATTATCGCCTATCGCAATGGTGTCCCGATTCGCTTAAATCAAGTAGCGCAGGTCATCGACAGTGTGGCCAATAATCAAGGCGCCAGTTGGCTGAATCACAAGCGGGCGATTGTGTTATCGATCATGCGGCAACCAGGCGTTAATACCATTCAAGTCGTCGATGCCATTGAAGCGTTATTGCCTAAATTTCAACAACAATTACCCGCGAAAATTAAGTTAACGCAGTTTTTTGATGGTTCGCAATCGATCCGTTCATCAGTGCATGAAGTGCAGTGGAATCTGGTTTCCGCGTCGGTATTAGTGATTTTAGTGATTTTTTTATTTTTAAAAAATATCACTGTGACCCTTATTCCGAGTGTGGTTTTGCCAGTGACGATTATCGGCACCTTTGCCTTTATGAGTTTTCAAGGTTTCAGTATCGATAATATTTCCTTGATGGGGTTAGCACTCTCCGTGGGTTTTTTTGTTGATGATGCGATTGTGATGCTCGAAAATATTATGCGCCATTTAGAAGCGGGTTTATCGCCTTTAGAAGCCGCATTAAAAGGGGCAAAAGAAATCAGTTTTACGATTGTTTCAATGACGTTATCTTTGGTTGCCGTTTTTATTCCATTATTGTTTATGCCCGGTTTGTTAGGCCGTTTATTGCATGAATTTGCCGTAACAGTGGCCATCGCGATTTTGCTTTCAGCTAGCATTTCTTTGACCCTAACTCCTATGATGGCCAGTCGCACGATTCGCTTGAATATTATGCATAACCGGGTTTTAGATAGCTTTGAACGTTATTTTGGTGTGTGGCGCACGCTTTATCAACGGGGTTTGAGGTACTGTTTGGCGCATCAAAAAATTGTCTTAAGTGGTTGGTTAAGCACTATGGTGTTAACGGTCTTGCTTTTTATCATAACGCCTAAAGGCTTTATTCCCGCTGAAGATACCGGGATGTTGACCGGCACTATCGATGTTGCCCTCGATACGTCGTTTTTAGCCATGAGCCAGTTAACGCAACAGGTATCACGCGTGTTGCAGCAAAATCCGAGTGTTGCTTCCGTCATCAGTGCTATCAGTAATGGGAATTCGGGACGTTTAAATATTCGCTTAAAACCCAGTGATCAACGCCCTAAAGCCTCGGTGGTTATTGATCAGTTACGGGCTGAAACCAAGAATATTCCTGGCGTTAACGTGTATTTACAAGAAACACCGGCCATTGTGATCGGTGGCAGGCCGGCTAAAAGTGATTATCAATTAACCTTGCAAGGCGCAGATTTACCAAGCTTGTTTAAAACGTCGGAACAATTATTAGCTAAATTAAAAACGTTGAGCGATATTCGCGATGCGAATTCGGATTTATTGATGACGAATCCGCAAGTTGTGGTGGATATTGATCGGGATAAAGCTGCGAGTTTACACGTATCGATGTTAGCTATTCAAAATACACTGGCCAGTGCCTTGAGTGCTGGACAAATTTCCACGATTTATGCGCCTGATAATCAATATGACGTGATTTTAGAAGTAGCGCCTGAATTTCAGCAATCGATGGATGTCTTAAAACAATTGTATGTCGCCAATAGTATGGGTGGTTTGGTGCCGTTATCGGCACTAGCGACTTTTAGTCAAAACGTTGGCCCCCAAGCGATTAATCATCAAAATCAATTGCCTGCGGTTACCTTATCCTTTAATGTTAAATCCGGAGTGTCATTGGGCACAGCCGTTGCCGCGGCTACCACGCTAGTTACGCAAAGTCATTTGCCATCGAGTATTGCAGCGAGTTTTCAAGGTAATGCCCAAGCGTTTTTAGAATCGTTGCAAGGTTTCGGCACCCTGATTGCGCTAGCGATTATGATGATTTACATTATTCTAGGGGTTCTTTATGAAAGTTTTATTCATCCCTTAACGATTTTATCGACGTTGCCAACCGCTGGGGTGGGTGCACTATTGATTTTAGTGATTACCCAAGTGCCATTGGATATTTATGGTTTTATTGGTTTATTGATGTTAATCGGCATCGTGAAGAAAAATGCCATTATGATGATTGACTTTGCGCTAGATGCCCAACGCAATGATGGCTTAGATCCTCGTGAAGCGATTTATCAAGCGTGCATGATTCGCTTCAGACCCATTATGATGACCACCTTTGCGGCATTCATGGGCGCCTTACCGATTGCATTTGCCCTGGGAGCAGGCGCTGATGCTAGACGTGCCTTGGGTTTAACTGTTTTGGGTGGTTTATTAACGTCACAATTATTGACGCTGTTTATCACCCCCGTCATTTATCTTTTGATGGAACGGTGGCGAACGCATGCAATCGCTTGGTGG
>CAISUE010000032.1 GCA_903888615.1 uncultured Gammaproteobacteria bacterium | reverse complement strand
TGGCTTTTGGCGCTTTTATAAAAGAACTTCATTGAAGTGATTGCCTATAAATCAATCTAGCATTTAACAGGCAGCGCTTCTTAACGCTGCTTCTAAAGATTCAGCCAGCGGCATATTGAGTGGTAATGGGTGTAAATCCAGTAGCGGCGGTAATTCACTTAAGGTTTTTAAATTAAAATAATCTAAAAAAGCCGCGGTTGTTGCATATAAACTCGGGCGCCCAGGGATTTCTCGATGACCGACTACGCGAACCCATTCTCGCTCTAATAAATTTTTAATGATTTGTGAACTGACTGCTACACCGCGGATATCTTCGATTTCTGCCCGCGTTACTGGTTGACGATAAGCAATGATTACCAAGGTTTCTAATAGCGCACGTGAATAACGCGCGGGTTTTTCCATCGATAGGCGCGCTACCCACGTCGTGTATTGTTCTTTAACTTGTAAACAGTAACCTGAAGCCACTTCTTTGACAAAATACGATCGTTCAAAACAACTGGCATTTAACGCGTGCAAGGCGGCTTTGAGTTCAGCTTTTGATGGGGCGGCATTTTCTTCAAATAAGTTTTGCAAGCGATCGAGGCTTAGCGGTTCACTGCTGGTTAATAATGCCGCTTCGAGGATATACTGTAAGGTGTTGGTCATAAAATAATTTTAAAATAAAGATTTTACCTGATATGCTGCTTTAACGCGCGATATTTAAGTAAACCTTAAGTTTGTTAACTTTATACTGGTACTCTAACAATAATAGAGGTTATCTTAAATGCCTACGTTAAAAACATCTGCGTCACCCATAAAATCATCACCGAATGGCCCCTATTATGCCGATAAGCGTTTAAAAGAAGAGCTGGATTCAATGGCTCCGATGTCGGTGTTAAAGCAAGCACAGAGTGAATCCGCTCAGCAGAATTATAAACGTTTAAGTCCAATGATGTTAAAGTTTAACGAACTAAAGACAGTATTAATAGGCGAGGATCAACATTATGCATCCGCTAAGCAGAATTATGAACAGTTAAGTCAAGCAATGTTAAGCTTTAAAAAAGTAAAGTTAGCCTTAATAAACGAGTATGTGTACTTAAAAAGCGGAGTAAAGCAACTGGAGTCCACGATTGAAAGTTTATATGCTGAAAAAAATAGTTCAAGTCACGATTCCCTTGAATCTTCAAAGCGGCTCACAGAAGAAGTGACATTACTTGATCAGTTAAGTAATCAGCAATGGGCAGTGCTAATAACCTTGAAAGCTATTAAAGTGTCGTTACATCTATTGTCAGTTTTGCAAAAGCAAACTATTTCAACAGAAGCAATGCCATCAACAACACTAGGACTAGTAACTGCTAATGAAGCAAAGCAAGATGGGCTTGAGAAGGTTACTGAAATTGTCGGTAATTTTCACGCGTCTGCACAAACCCTAATGAGTCTGATTGAAGCGCAAAAAAACTTGATTGAGAAAATTCAAAGGGTTAATGAAGCCCCTTGTTCTGTCAATACGAGTTTGACATCCATTGGATCATGGCTTGAACCAAGGCCTCGGCTTGCTGATAGTCCTAATACTCAATGTACGCCAAAATTATAAAGACGTTGGCGTTTATCTCTCTGACGCGGGTTTTTTATGTCAGAGAGATAAGCTAGCGCTTCTATTTTAGGGTATTTTAAAAAGGAATTTCATCGTCAAACTGCGGTTCAGGGCTAAATGACGTAGGTTTGCTCTGAGCGGTTGTTTGACCCTGAGGGTTGCCAGCAAATTCAGAGCGTGTTGTCGGGCGTTGATCATAAGCTTCTGCTCCAGCATGGGGTTTGCTGTCGAGAATTTGCATTTCAGCACCGACGATTTCGGTCGTATAACGATCAGCGCCGGTGGTTTTATCTTGCCATTTACGGGTTTTTAAACTGCCTTCCACATAAACTTTAGAACCTTTTTTCAAATATTCGCCGGCAATTTCTGCTAAGCGATTGAAAAACACGACCCGGTGCCATTCGGTGCGTTCTTGGGTTTCGCCACTTTGTTTATCTTTCCACGCTTCATTGGTAGCCACCGTTATCGATGTTACCGCGCCACCACTAGGCATGTAGCGTACTTCAGGATCACCGCCCACATGTCCAATTAAAATCACTTTATTAATGCCGCGTGCCATAATGTTATTCCTGTCGTAAATAATGTAATGGCTATTTTAACTCAAATTTCGGCCAACTGATCATTAACCATAAAATACTTAAGATCAATAAGCCTAGGTAAAAACCAGTAGCGGAAAAATGTTCCCATAGTAAGCCGCCCAGTAAGCCACCACTGAAAATCCCTAAAAATTGGCAGCTGGAATAAATGCCCAAAGCAGTACCTCGCTGGTCATGGGGTGCTAATAGAGTGACCAGAGACGGCAGTAGCGCTTCTAATAACGTAAAGCCGATAAAAAATACCAATAATACAGCTCCTAACGACCAAAGATGGTGTGGTTGACAACTAAAACCCAATAAACTTAAGCAAATGCATGCGACACAGGTGCGAAAATAATGTTGTTGTTGGTCGCTGTGCCGCATGCGGCGTAGCAAGCCGCCGATAATAATCGCTGCTATTAAAAACACCGGTAAATACAAACGCCATTGTTGTTCAGCAGCTAAGCCAATTTGCTGGCTCAATTGCAAGGGTAGGGCAATGAATAAAGCGGTTAATAATGCGTGAGAAATAAAAATGCTGGCATTCAGTCTGGCTAAGGCTTTATTTTTGAGCAATTGTTTTAAGCGTTGTGTTAAAGGTTGTCGATTATCGCTAAGACAGTGTTTAGGTGCTGGTGAAACGCCTTTCCACAAAATAAAAAGGCATAAGAGTGCCAGCACACTGGTGATTAAAAATAAACTCGGCACGGTTACAAAACGCATGAGAACAGGGCCGGCAATTAAGGCGACGGTAAACGATAAACCAATGGTAGCGCCGATAATGCCCATGGCTTTGGGGCGATCAACAGCGTCAGTTAAATCAGCGACCAAAGCGATAATGGTGCTGCCAACCGCACCCACCCCTTGTAGGGCACGACCTAAAATGATGCCATTAATCGAATGACTCAAACCTGCCACTAAACTGCCCAAGCCAAAAATAATCAAACCCATAGCGATAACTTTTTTGCGCGGCATGAAATCAGACCAAATGCCAAAAGGAATTTGAAAGATAGCTTGAGTTAAGCCGTAAATACCCAAAGCTAAGCCGATGAGGACGGGTGTGGTATGCGCCAAACCTTGGGCATAGAGACTAAAGACGGGCAAAATCATGAATAAGCCCAGCATGCGGCAAGCAAAGATACTGCCAAGAGCAAGAATATTACGAATCGTGGTGCGTGTCATGGAATCACAGTGAGTGAAAATTATATTTGCTGATTCTAACATAGACCTCGGTGGCTATTATGGATCTATCCATAAACAGTGCAGTAACCGACCTGGATTTTGGGCATCCCGTCGATAAGAATAAAAACGTTCGGGCTCACTAAAGGTACAAAGATCGCCGCCATAAATTATCGTGACGCCTTGTTGCTGCAATTGTGTGTGAGCAATTTGCACTAAATTTGCATAATAATGATAAGGTCGACTCAGTGTGAAAGCATTTTGTAACGTAGGATTTACCTGACAAAACGCATCGTATACGGCTTGAGAAATTTCATAACAGGGTGCTGAAATGGCCGGTCCTAAATAAGCGATGATCGCTTGCGGTGGATTGCTAAAACAGGTTACGCCTTGGGCGATAATGTTTTGACTTAAACCACGCCACCCGCCATGCAATAAAGCAATTTCAGCGCCATCTTGCGATGTTAAATAAATCGGTAGGCAATCGGCGGTTTTTATGGCGCAAATGGTCAATGGTGTCTTACTGTAACAGCCATCAGCGATCATGCCATCGTTGAAAGGCGCTTTTAACACGTGATGACCATGGACTTGCTTTAATAAACACGGTGAGTTTGGTAAATACGCTTGGATCGTCGCGTCATTGTCGTGTTTATCAAAACACACGGCGCGGATGGTTTTTGGTGTTAACCAATTAGGAATCAACATTATAGTGCTCCATAGGTGTTTAAAATACCGCATTTATGACAAAATACACTAGTAAAATGTCTCACCCACATGCCATCTATGATGAATTGGAAAGCTTATGACCCGTGTTAACCCGATGTCGCAAACCTTGCGAGGTGACTTATGTTACCAAGAACCGATGGCTAATCATACCTCATGGCGGGTGGGAGGCGTGGCGGAAAAATTGTATTATCCTAAAGATTTGGCCGATTTAAGTGTGTATTTGCAACGTTTGTCAGCCGCTGAACCGTTATTTTGGTGTGGGTTGGGTAGTAATACCTTAGTGCGTGATGGCGGTATTGAAGGCACGGTGATTGGGACTCAAAAATATTTGAATCGATTAGAAGCGTTAACAGCTACGTTAATCCGGGCTGAGGTGGGGGTGTCTTGTGCCACACTGGCGCGCTATAGCGCACGGCAATCATTGACAGGCTTAGAATTTTTAGCGGGCATTCCCGGCACAGTAGGTGGGGCGCTGGCGATGAATGCCGGTTGTCATGGCAGTGAAATTTGGCCGCAGGTAACGACAGTAGAATTAATCGATCGAAGCGGGCGGCGGAGTTTTCATCCTGCGCATACCTTTCAATATGCTTATCGACAGGTGTGGATACCAGAAGAGCATTGGTTTGTGGCAGGTTATTTTGAATTAGCACCCGGCGCTAAAGAACACTCTTTGCAG
>CAISUE010000031.1 GCA_903888615.1 uncultured Gammaproteobacteria bacterium | reverse complement strand
TTTACCATAAAAATAAAAATATTTAACGAAGACTATCTCATGCCAACATTACTTCAAATAAGTGACGTAATAGCTTTACGTCACCCCAAAATACTCTTTATCAGTAATGAAAATAACGTTACTGCTTATTTTTTTAAAAATTCCGAAAACCTTGATACGAAAACCATTAGAGAACGCGTAAAAACAAATGCTTTTAAGTTTAACGATAACGCGATCTTTATTATCATGGGTCAATTAACCATCTCAAAAAATAACTGGCTAGACCACGTGTACGTAACAAAGTACTATCAGAAAATGGGTATCGGCACACAATTAGTAAAATTTGCCATTGATAACCTCGATCTCAAATACATCGGTTGTGTCAAAGAAAACCAAGCCTATGATTGCTGCTTAACAGAGGAAGGCGAACAATTAATTATCAATTGCATTAAAAAAGGTATCGTTAAAAAATCCATGTGTATTTTTGAAAACGATACCAATTTATTAAGTAATATTTCTGATCAAGATCCAGGTCAAATTTCATTCGCCATTGCTCAAGCTTTGTCAAAGCAACATCTACCACCATTGAAACGCAAACGAGATCCTGGCCCAGACATTCGTTATTTGAAACTTTGCGATCCTATCAAGATGGGGCTACCTAGTCAACTCTACAGCCCCATACGGCCTTTTTTAACTAAAGTGCCTGAAAAAAAATTCGCTGATGAAAAATTAACCACCTTAAGCGACGAGTTTATGGCAGAACTGTCCGTCAACGATGAAAATAGGCACCCTAACAAACAATGAAACCATTAACGCCTACACTGAAAATAGTGACATGATGTGCTACTGCCTTAAGTTTTATTGTAGGCTTATGCCTAGCGGTACCTTTTTCAATACTGAAAAAAGTGAAAACTAATAGCATTCCTTGACAAAATGCTATTAGCAATGACAAAAGCACAAATACCAGCTAAAATCCTCATCCCACTTTTTTTAGCTGAATTCAGAGGCAGTTTGATGAAAGATCTGCAATCACAACCCTTTTCCAGTAACATCAGTCAAATATTGCGTGGCCATGTAGAAAAGACTTTGGCAGAGTATTTAGCTCAATTTAAAGACCATGTTCCTGGTAATCTTCATGAATTAGTCATAAATTGTGTCGAACAACCGTTAATCGAACTGGTCTTAAAACAAGTCAAACACAACCAATCGCAGGCGGCGAAAATACTCGGCATGAATCGAGCAACTTTAAATAAAAAAATCCATTTATATGGCTTAACGGACCAAACTGTGGATAAAGCCCCGTGAATACCCCCGTTTACATCGTCAATGCCATTCGAACCCCGGTCGGTAAATATCGAGGGGCTTTTCGCTATGTTCGACCCGATGATTTATTGCGTGTTACCCTAACCGCTTTGCTTAAGCAAACGCCCTCCTTTGATCCTGCCTTGATTGACGATATCATCATCGGCTGTGCTATGCCGGAAGCAGAACAAGGCATGAATGTTGCGCGAATTGCTGCCTTACTGGCTAATATCCCCAATACCGTACCCGCAATTACCATCAATCGCTTTTGTTCATCAGGCTTACAAGCGATCGCTTTTGCTGCCGATCGCATTCGCACTGGCACTGCTGATTGTTTGATCGCCGGTGGCGTTGAAAGTATGTCCATGGTGAGCTTAGGTGGCAATAAATTATCCGCTAACCCGCATTATTTTGATAATCCTGAATATCAAGCGATTGCCCTTAACATGGGTTTGACTGCTGAAAATGTTGCGCAAGCCTGGGCGATTACACGCAGTGCCCAAGATGAATTTGCATTTGAAAGTCATTGCCGTGCCCTACACGCTATCGAACAACATTGGTTTAAAGAGGAAATTTGCCCTCTCACTATCAATTTACACTTACCTGATTTAATCACCGGTGATATCAACCAGGTGAATCGCCGCATTCATCAAGACGAAGGCCCTCGAAGCAATTCCACACTGGAAGCCTTAGCAACATTACCGACGGTTTTTAAAAAAAATGGCACTGTGACTGCTGGTAATGCTTCACAAATGAGTGATGGCGCCAGTGCATTATTAATCGTCAGTGAAAAATTCTTAACAGAACATCGTTTAGAACCTTTGGCACGGTTTGTCAGTTTTGACATCGTTGGCGTCCCCCCCGAAATTATGGGTATCGGTCCTAAAATAGCCATTCCTTCAGCATTAAAAAAAGCTGGCCTTAACCTCAATGACATCGCCTGGATCGAATTAAACGAAGCTTTTGCGGCACAAAGCTTAGCGGTAATCCAAGATTTAGCATTAGATCCGATGCGAGTCAATCCATCAGGCGGGGCCATTGCGCTTGGGCATCCACTGGGTGCTACCGGTGCAATTAAAACCACCACCTTGCTACATGGTTTAAAACGCACCCAACAACGCTATGGGATCACCACTATGTGTGTGGGGACTGGCATGGGAGCGGCTGCTATCTTTGAAAATTGTCACTGCTGATATGAAAATGCCCTTGGTCATTGGTTTTACCGGCCGTATGGGCAGTGGCAAAAGTACTGCGGGGCAATTTTTTAAAAATCTCGGCGTCCCTGTGATCGATACCGATCAATTGGCACGCGATGTTGTCTTGCCAGGATCCAAAGCCTATCAACACATTCTTCAATACTTCGGCCCTACGTGCCTACAGAAAAACCACAGCCTTGACCGCCGCGCTTTGCGGACTTTAATTTTCAATGATGCGGCAGCTAAACACTGGCTTGAACAATTATTACATCCTTTAATTGAAGCGCGTTTACGACACATGCTCAAAACCTGTCAAGCAGCTTATGCTGTCGTACTCATTCCTTTATTGGTGGATCGCCCTTTATTAAACATCATTGATCGAATCTTAGTCATCGACAGCGATCACGTTCAACAACGCATCTTAGCGCGAGATGCCATCGATGTTAACTTAAGCCAAAAAATACTCGATAGCCAAGCAACACGCGAGCAATTGCGCAATGCTGCCGATGATATATTACTTAACAACGGCACTTTGGCTGAATTGCAGCAACAGGTATTACAATTACACAGTTACTATTTACAATTAAGCCAGCGAACCGACATCACCGCTCTTCAATCGAATAACACCCATAATTAACAATACAGCTAAGCCACAACACAATTCTTTAAAACCATAATAACTGGTCACTACCATCCATAAACCTAGACTAGATGCGATTCCAATAATACTGAGCGCATAGATAACCGTCATTAAAGACGGCAACAGTTGCATGGATTCTTTCACCAACGAAACCAATGCTGGCATGCTGAATGCCAAACCACCACTCAAGACTACCGCACTGAACAAAAACGTTGTCGATTGACTGCCAATGGCCGCACTTAATAAACCACCCACCGTAAGCAATACGCCTAATTTAAGTACCCGAGCCCTGCCCCAAACAGGCAACACGTAATAACCTACAACAGCGAGTAATAAACTCAATAAACAAGCTACACTGTCACTGTCTAACTCCCATTTTGACACAATGAAATATTGATTTGTATAAACGAACCCGCTGCGTACTAATGAAAAAAAACAGCCAAAAAATACCAAAAAAATAACTGATTTTTTAAATAAACAAAAAGCGTGGTCATTTTTTTCTGCCAGTACGGATGCGTTCATAAAAAACCTCATATAAAGCGTTTAGTGTAAAAATGACAATAAGGAACTTTGTTTACTTTAGCATAATAATTTTGATGATAACGTTCCGCTGGCCAGAAAATTTGGACTTTCAAAAGCCGTGTCGCGACAGGTGTTTTAACAGTGGTTAATTGCGTTATTAACGTTTCACTGATTTTTCTTTGTAACTCCGTATAATAAAAAATCGCACTGTGATATTGCGTGCCAATATCAGGCCCTTGACCATCCATTTGGAAGGGATCATGGATTTCAAAAAAATATTTTACTAACGCTTCATAATGAATAACCTTTGGATCAAAAACCACTCTAACGGCTTCTACGTGTTCGGTGTTACCCGTACAAACAGCTTCATAATCTGGTTTATCCCATTTGCCGCCGCTATAACCTACTTCAGTTAATAAAACCCCTGGCAATTGTTTCAATAAATATTCCACCCCCCAAAAACAACCAGCAGCCAAAATAGCTTCTTCTGTCTCATTCACTTGCGTATCGGTAACAAATTCCATACTTAAAGCATTGACACAATGACGCGTGTTTTGATCCGTAAAAGCTTCACCGCGAAACACATGGCCTAAATGAGCATTACAGCGCGCACATGTAATTTCTATCCGTCGTCCATCCGCATCGGGACGTTCTAACACATGGTCTTTAACGGCATGATCAAAACTTGGCCAGCCACACCCCGAATAAAAAGCATTTTTTGATCTAAATAATGCCAAGCCACATTGCCGACATAAATAACTGCCTTCGACCGTATTGGCAATAAAGCTTGTATAGTTTTCATTAAACGGCAGTTCTGTCCCTTTGTCTTGAATAATAGCCCGTTCTTCGGGTGTTAAGCGTGCTTGTTTGAACATAAGGATCACTCGCAAAATGAAGAAATTTTATACCGAATCGTGACAGTTTTAACAAAAAAATATGAAAATCCGTTAAAATCACCGAGAACTTATAAAAAATTCCAGGAATAATCATGACTGTTGAAACCCCTCCAACCGATAAATGGCAAAAATTCAATGAAGAAGTCTTAACTAAAACGGAAGCGTCCCTCCAAGACACTGAAACAGAAGTGCAAGATGACCGTGATCCAGCTATCGTCGCCCTTGAAACACAAGTGGCCGAATTATCTGAAAAATTATTGCGCACGCATGCCGAGCATGATAATGCTCGGCGTCGTGCTGAACGCGATCTTGACAGTGCCCACAAATATGCCGCTGAAAAAATTTTAAAAGCGTTATTACCGGTGGTCGATAGTTTGGAAAAATCCCTAGAACTCGAAAAAGATGAAGCATTGCTGCGTGGCGTCAAAATGACCTTAGATATCATGCAAGGTGTATTAAACAAAAATCATGTCACCGCGATTGATCCTATCGGTGAAATATTCAATCCCAGTTTACATGAAGCGATGGCCACCGAATTAGCGCCTGACCTTAAAGCCAATACTATTGTCAAAGTATTTCAAAAAGGTTATTTATTACACAGCCGTTTGATGCGCCCTGCCTTTGTGGTAGTCTCTAAAGTTGCCTAAAACCTCTTTAGTCCGCACTTGCCATTTAAATGCGGACTAAACAATTACACCAATTCCCCTCTTAATGTCGTCACTCTCGATGCAACGATTTTCACTGGCACGATCCGACCGATATACGAAGCATCGGCTTTAAAATTAATCACCCGATTATTTTCGGTGCGACCGGCTAAATCATCCAGCGAATTGCGCGAAAACGCATGCACTAAAATTGGTTCAATAGTATCGACCATGGCATTGCTAATCGCTTGGGTATTTTGTTGAATACGGTTTTGTAAAATCGCTAAACGCTGTTTTTTTACTTCAATCGGCACCGTATCGTTTAATAATGCGGCTGGGGTACCAGGGCGTTTACTGTATAAAAAACTGTACGAATGATCAAAGCCAACTGCAGCAATTAAATCCATGGTCGCTTGAAAATCTGCATCGGTTTCACCCGGAAATCCAATGATAAAATCCGAGGTAATAGAAATCGTTGGCCTGACTGCCTTAAGTTTATCAATTTTAGCCAAATAATCTTCCGCGGTATAACCGCGTTTCATCAAATTTAAAATCCGATTCGAACCACTTTGCACTGGCAAATGCAAATGATTCGCCAATTTTGGCACCTCAGCATAAGCTTGAATCAAATGATCAGAAAACGCTAAAGGATGAGACGTGGTATAGCGAATCCGTTCAATACCCTCGATTTCAGCCATTAAGTTGATTAAATCCGCTAAATCTGCTGTGCCACCACCGTGCATAGGGCCTAAGTAATCATTGACATTTTGACCCAACAAAGTGATTTCTTTAACATTTTGTTCGGCCAACCCAGCAATTTCAGCTAATACATCATCGAGTGGCCGGCTGATTTCAGTCCCGCGCGTATAAGGCACCACACAAAAGCTGCAATACTTACTACAGCCTTCCATGATCGAGACAAAGGCAGTTGGCCCATCAGCTTTTGCTTCCGGTAAGCGATCAAATTTTTCAATTTCTGGAAAAGAAATATCGATCACCGGTTTTTGCGTCGCTAAGCGCTCTTGTAACATCGCCGGTAACCGATGTAAGGTTTGTGGGCCAAAAATCAAATCAACAAAAGGTGCGCGCTTCAAAATTGCTGCACCTTCTTGACTGGCGACACAACCGCCGACACCGATAATGACCTGGGGATTTTTGACTTTAAATTCACGCCACACACCGAGTTCTGAAAACACTTTATCTTCCGCCCGTTCCCGAATCGAACAGGTATTTAAAAGTAAAATATCGGCACTGGCAGGATCTTTGGTGATCGTCATTTGGCCACTGGCTGTCAAGAGATTCGCCATACTGCTCGAATCGTATTCATTCATTTGACAACCGTGGGTTTGGATAAATAATTGCTTAGGCATGAACATGTGAACTTACGTGAATGATGTGACCGTGGATTATAGCAAAACCTCGCTTCATTTGCGGAAAAGCTGAATTTTAAGCATTTTTTTACACCTGAATGGATTGATGTTAATACGCTCTTAAGCTTTTACTCGTTATAATCGCATTACAAAAAAAATCTATTGAACATTGTCAAGGGGGGGTAGATAGTGGGAAAAAAACAGGACCAAGGGTTTCTCAGACATCAACGCCTTAAACAACAACGTCTTGAACTTAGACGAGAAAATTTTAAAAAGAGACACGACTTTGATAATTTATTAAATAAAGCAATTAACAATGGCAATATGAACGATGTTAACACCACACTTAGTAGCCTGAGTCTTTATGAAACAAAAATTTTTGGTAATTTTCTTTATCTCGCTTTATCTCAAAATCCTGTTAACGAAGCTATTATCGATGCTTTACTAAATGCTCAAAATAAAGAAAAAAATCCATTTTTCAATATTAATAGTAAAAATAAAAATGAACCAACTCCACTTTTTTTACTTTTAACAAAGGAAATTGGTGGTAATTTTACCCCAAAATTAAGAATTCAACTATTAACTAAATTTCTCAATCATAAAGATGCGCAAGGCCGATACTTAATTAAGCTTGACAGCAGCTTTCATAATATACCTTTATTGCTTCAAGCACCCGATTTAGCATATTTAAATCTCTTACTTAGTCTAAAAACAGTCAATGGCAAGCCTGCTTGTGATGTCAATGAAATTTATCACGATCAATCTATTCTAGATCATGTTGCGGAAAAAAATAATCCAGATATGGTCGAAACAGTAAAAAACCATGGCGGTAAAACCAGATTAGAATGTATCGCTCAACAATTAAAAACTGCTATAAACAACGACTATAAAGCTACCACCATTCAACGCGATCGGGATATACGATCAATTACAGCCATCATAAATTTTAATATTCTTAACATTAATCCTGAAAATTCAATTGCTAAAAATCGTATAGGTTTCACCCTAACGCCAAAAAAATTAATCACTCAACTTCAAACTAAAAGAGATCAAATTGAAGCCAATCATCGCTATTACAGTTTTTTATGGCTAGGCTTTACCCAACCACCGTCACGTTTAGTGATGGCTTTAGATGCTGCACTTGCAAAAGCACATCAGAGTATTGAAATAACAGCACCCAATTCAAATCAAAAAAAACAATAAGTTCAAACCAATCATCAATAGCTAATTCCGAATCCACTCCCACGGACGATTGCTTCGCAGCACTTAAAAAGTTTCTTAGCAAATGCAACCCATTTTTGACGAGTCAAACTTAAGTAAACCCTAAGCTTTATACGCTAAACTAATGGCCCTCTCGTAATTACCAGATTAACTATGTTTTCAGAAAAAGATAATTCCTCATATTTAGAAGAAGAACAAGATAATTCCCCACGTTCAGATGCTACTGATGATCTGATGTTTCAAGTAGATGAAGATTACGAAGATCAGCAATGGTTCAATGCACGAGCAGAAAAAATCCTAGACCCTGTGTTTGACCAAGCCATTGATAGCCTATTGCTACAGTTCGTAGACGATCATCTACAACTGACGTTATTAATGGCTATTTTAAAGGGCAATTATCCTGAAACAACGTTTAAACTTTCAGAATCGATAGCTGAGCGTATTTTTACGGTGATTCATAGACAAAATTTCTATCTGCCAACTAGACCATATCCTCTCTATATTAAAGCTGATGAAGCGGTAGCGCTAACCTTACAGGAAATATTTAAACTCTTAGTGCGTGTACCTGCTCAATCGTTAATGTCAGCTAATTTCACACAATTATTTATCAGTGCGTTTATCGTGGCATCAAAAAACATCCATGCCACGGATGGCAATGATTGGAATTCACAAGATTATGCACGAGCCTTAAAAATCTCAACGAAAGACCTCAATCAGTTTGAAGGTGAATTTTTAAAACGCATCGATTATGCCATCCCTGTTTTCCCTGCCATTCCACCGACATTAAACATAAACACACTCAGCAGCAGCTTACAATTACCCCACGCTGTCGCCAAAGCACAATCGCTCAATCCCAACATCATCACCATACCTAAGGCCCCCTTAATTCCGTAAAACTCTACCAGTGCTTAGCATCGTTTGGACCCGATTTTGCGTTTTTTCTTGAACAACTAAGCGGTAAAATGCTTCCCGCTCCAGACGCAAAAACCACGCTTCATCAACGATAGAGCCTGCCTCAATCGCCCCGCCACAGAGAATCGTGGCAATACTTAAACTAATGTCAAAATCATAAGCAGAAATAAAGCCACCTTCCCGCATATTAACTAAAAACATTTCAAAATTGGCAATACCTGGGATACCGACAACGGGAAATAAAGGTGGCATCGGTGCTAAGTAAGCAGACTCAGCCAATGCCTGGGCTTGCGCCAACGCCACATATAATAATTCTCGCGGATTCATTAACACAATATCATCGGTGCGTAAAAAATGCCGGGCTTTGGCATCCAGTGCACTACTGGATACTTCACCCATGGCAATTTGTTTAAAATAACGCATTAAATCACGGTACGGATCATCTCCTCGAGCATCAAGATACGCCCGCAAAGCAAATTCTTTTAAACCTCCACCCGCTGGCAATAAACCGACTCCTACTTCAACTAAACCAATATAAGATTCAAAGGCAACAACGGTTTTGCTGCAATGCAGCAACAATTCACAACCCCCACCCAGCGCCATACCAGAAACCGCGGCAATAGTTGGCACTCGGCTATAACGCAATGCCATAGTGGCATGTTGAAATTTTTCAACAATCGGCTTAATGCCTTCAAGACCTTCTTTTGCATAAACCTCAGCCAGCATATGTAAATTGGCACCAACACTGAAATAAATATGTTGATTCTGCCAAATCACTAAAGCATGCATATGTGCTTCAGCATAACGCACTGCCGCTAAAATGCCATCAAGCACTTCATCATTAATAGCATTTATGTTCGATTTAAAACTCAAAATCGCAATGTGTTGATCTAATGTCCATAATCGCACCGCTGCGGTTTCCAATAACGTTTTACCTTCATTGACTGCATCGCTTAAGAGGCTATCTGGAAATAATTGTCGCTGATACACCGGTAAATGAGAGCGGTTGAGATAACGTTTATTGGAAGGACTATAAGCTTGACCTTTTTGATAGGCGTGTTCAATGCGCATCACCCACTCTGGCAGTGGCGCGCTGACCAAGGCGTTAGCAGCAACGATATCTTCCATCACGGCCGTGCTGATAGTCGACCACCCTGCTTGTTGCCATAATTCAAATACCCCCTCGGTCCAACCAAAACCCCAACGCATCGCCAAATCGATATCCCTAACGCTATGAGCGATCGCGTCTGCATGATAAGCACTGTAATGAAAAATATCACTTAAACTCAACCACAAAAATTGCGCTTGCGGTTCAGGGCTTTGCTGCAAAGCTTTTAAACGTTCGGCTGAATCACGGATTTTCAATAGCGCTAACACATCAGGATTGGCTTGTTCTGTCGCAAGTCGATAACCAGTTAACGCTAAATCCCACACCCACAACTCTTTACCGATTTTTTTATAAATTCCCGCACCACTTTTTTGGCCTAAAGCCCCTGCAGCCAGCAATGTTTTCAAAAATGCCGGCACTTGATAAAAATCATGCCAAGGGTCCTGTGTTAATTGCACGGTCATCGTATCGATGACATGCGCTAACACATCGATACCCACCACATCAATGGTTCTAAATAAAGCACTTTTAGCACGACCAAAATCTAATCCGGTTAAGGCATCAACCACTTCAAAAGGAATATTGAACTCCGCTGCACGGTGCATCATCGACAATAATGAAAATACCCCAATCCGATTAGCGATAAAATTCGGCGTATCTTTTGCGCGAATCACGCCTTTGCCTAACTGGGTGGTTAAAAACGTTTCTAATTTATCCAGCATCACAGGACTGGTACTGGCATGGGGAATTAATTCAGCTAAAACCATATAACGTGGCGGATTAAAAAAATGCAATCCACAAAAATGGGTTCTTAACGCTTCTGGTAATACTTGGCTCAATGCGGTAATACTCAAGCCAGACGTGTTAGTCACCAAATAAGCATCAGAACGTACAAAGGGTGCTATTTTCGCGTACAAACTCTCTTTAATATCAAGACGTTCAGCTACCGCTTCAATGATTAAATCGCAACCGTTAAGTTTAGCTAAATCGTGTTCATAATTCGCAGCGATGATTTGATCGGCAACGCTCAATGTTCCTAAAGGGCTGGGTTTGAGTTTTTTTAAATTCAGCAACGCTTTTTTAACAATGCTATTAGGATCCCCGATCTGCGCCGGCAGATCAAATAACAACGTCGAAAAACCGGCATTCACACAATGGGCTGCGATTTGCGCCCCCATCACCCCTGCACCCAACACTGCAATTTTTTGAATCATGGATCTTTCCTTGCTTTAATTCGATCCATTTTATCATGCATGGTGCTAACGTGGGTTTCCTGCCCAGCAGGTACTAAATGAATACCAAAAGCCAAACACTGCATTATCCCATACGTTTGGCTAAGATTTTTTCTGGCACGCTATTATGACTTCGTAGGGCTAATGATTAGATTAGATAGCTCTTTCACTGCGCAAAATACATTGTTATTCCTAGGCTGTGTCGCTGCACCCACAGCGCCACTGATGCCATTATTAGGCACAGTTTTAGCACTGGCTGACTGCTGTGCTTGCGACAATCCCTGTTGCAGCTGAGTAATTGTATTATTTGCTATTAGTAATTTAGCTTCCGTGTTGCTCAATCTAGCATGTAACGCACTCATTTGCCCTTCTAAAACATCGATTTCAGAACCTAAAGCATTAATTTCATCACTATCGGTCTTTTTTTGCGATTCCATCTTACACATCGCATTGAATTTTTCAAGGCCAAGCTTATCAGTTAAGTCTTTAATGCGGTGCTGAAGGGAAGCAATTTCAACGTTGCTTTTATTTAATTTTGAGACTACACGCGCTGTCTTTTGCCTATCTTTACTTATATTTTTGCTTGGATCTTTACATAAATACGTTAATTGTCCTTTTAAATCAGCATTAATAGCTTTAGTATTGTTCAAACTTTTTTCAAGGATTTCAGCACTGTCATTGATGATATTAATAATAGTGTTAGCTTCAGCAAGCTTAGCTTCAACATCGATCCGTTTAGATTGACTCTCAGAATAAAGCTCTTTTAACACCGAAAGATCAGCATTTAGATTATCAATCACTTGTTGGGCTTCTGGAAGCAATGGCTTGTTTTTTCGTAACATAATGACTTTCTCGATAATAAGAGAGTACAGTACAATTTCGTTAAGCTTAAGAAAATATTAACGTTATTCCAACGCCAGGGTGATTAATTGGTCAATTAAATTCGCATAAGTCACCGCGGATGCTTGCCATAATTGTGGGTACATACTAACGGAAGTAAAACCTGGAAAGGTATTAACTTCATTGAAATAAATGTTTAATGCGGCATCAATAAAAAAATCGACTCTGGCAAGTCCTGCACAACAAAAACATTTAAAAACTTTAATGGCGAGGGATTGCACGTTTTGAATAATTTCTAGCGGCAATTCAGCAGGAATGACTAAACTGGCGCCGTTAGCATCCAAATATTTCGCTTCATAGGAATAAAATTCATGGTGCGGAATAATTTCACCAACCACCGAAGCCACGGGATGTCGATTACCTAAAATCGCACATTCGATTTCGCGCGCACCTACCACTGCTTGTTCAATGATAATTTTATTATCAAACTGAAAAGCATCAGATACTGCTAGCATAAATTCTGCTTCAGAATGCACTTTATGAACACCCACCGAAGAACCCATATTGCACGGCTTAACAAAAAAAGGCAGCTTCAAACGATCACGGATGAGCGTAAAATCTTTTTCAGTGAGTTGCCCTTGCTGAAACACTAAAAAATCAGTGATTGGTAAACCCGCATTACGACTCAAACACTTCATCACTTCTTTATCCATACTCACCGCTGAAGCCAGCACCTTACTCCCGACAAAAGGAATGCCCGCTAAAGTCAGTAACCCTTGGATCGTGCCATCTTCACCATTAGGGCCATGCAAAACAGGAATCACCACATCGATAGCATTTAAACTCGGTAACGGTGGCTGGGCTTGAATAAAGGTTTGTGGATTGCCGAATTGCACACTTAACTGATGAGGTAAGATTTTTTGTGCAAGGACTGTGCCTAAACCTTGCTGCTGCGTAAAGGCATCGACATCCAATGCGTGCCACACACCAGTTTGATCGATGCCAATCACGCTAACGGTATATTTAATTTGATCGATAGCGCGCACAATATTAGCAGCAGAATTGATCGATACTTCATGCTCGCCAGATTGACCGCCACAAAGGATAAGAATATGGGTTTTATTAATCATCATAAAATTATTGCCTACAGACCGCTAGTGGATAGAAGTAACGGTAATTTTTTGTGCTTCAAGGCGAATTTCTGCCAAACTTAATTTAGTTATTTTAGCGATAAGCGCTTCGCTCATGCCTTCGACCAACATTTCGTGCACTGTTTCTAATTTACTAGCTAATTTACCTTGTTGCAGACCTTGTTGCATGCCCTGTTGCATGCCATCTGCCCGACCTTTAGCGACCATTTTCTGTGCGATACTCATAATTTCCCCCTGAATATTAGCTGACAATTCATGCTCAAGCGTTGTGAAGAACTGCTGTTCATCCAAATATTCGCTTAATTGGTAAGCATATAATAGCATGCTGAGCAAATGTTCTCTATCGCCTAAACGTTCCATTTCCTTAAAATAAAACATAAGATGTGTTGTAAGCAATTCAGGCAAATCTTCTTTAAAGATATGTTTTAAAATCATTAAAAAAGCATACACCGTCACGCTATTTTGGGTTTTTTCTCGAATAACTGTATCTGAAATGGCAGCTAAATCAATGATGTCTAATGGTTTAACAAACATATCGACAAAGAAAGCTTGCGCTGTATCAGGCGTGATCATATCTTTTAAACACAGAGAACTTCGATAAGGTGTTGGGCCGTTATGAATAATCAATGGGTAAATAAGCGGAATTTTAATAGCCGTTTTTTTAGGCCATTTTTTTCGAATATCATCCCAGATAGTCGCGACATATTTAAACGTGCGTACCGGTAGCCAAGGATCCTCGGTGGATTGATGCTCGATTAAAATCCA
>CAISUE010000030.1 GCA_903888615.1 uncultured Gammaproteobacteria bacterium | reverse complement strand
GAAATGATCATGCCGGGTGATAACATTAAAATGGATGTGCATTTGATCGCTCCCATTGCGATGGAAGAAGGTTTGCGTTTCGCGATTCGTGAAGGCGGCCGTACCGTAGGTGCTGGCGTAGTGGCTAAAATTTTAAAATAAATGGTTAACCCACGCATAAATTTAAGTGTGGGTTAACTTTACCCTTGTGTAAAAAAATAATTTTGGTATAATGGTGGGCTTTCCACGCGATCTTTAAAATTTTAGGTTTGGTTTATATGGCGCAGTCTCCAAGTAAAGAAAAGGTTGTATCACCCAAAAGCCCGGTCAAAGCTGCTGTCCACGCTAAAGTGGCGAGTACTGCTAAAGTAACGGCGCAAAAACAACGTATTCGTATTCGTTTAAAAGCGTTTGATCATAAACTGATCGAACAGTCGGCAAAAGAAATCGTTGATACGGCAAAAAGAACTGGCTCACAAATTTGCGGCCCTATTCCTTTGCCAACTAAGATTGAAAAATTCACTATATTGACTTCGCCGCACGTGGATAAAAATGCTCGCGATCAATATGAAATCAGAACCCATAAGCGTTTGATTGATATTATTTCACCTACCGATAAAACGGTTGATGCTTTGATGAAATTAGATTTAGCCGCTGGTGTAGACGTTATTATTAGTGTAGATTAATCCATTAATTTAAAGGTATATGAATGTTAGGTTTAATAGGTCGCAAATGCGGCATGACACGAGTCTTCCAAGAAGACGGCTCCTCTGTTCCAGTAACGGTAATCGAGCTTTTTGAAAATGTAGTAAGCCAAATTAAGAATATTGATACCGATGGTTATAATGCGGTGCAAATTGCTTACGGCAAAAAGAACAATAGAAAAGTCACTCAGCCTTTAATCGGCCACTTTAAAAAAGCCGCCATTGAACCCAGCTTAGGATTGAAAGAATTTCGTCTTGATGATGTCAGTGCCTTTAAGATGGGTGATATCGTGGGTTTAGAAATTTTTGAAGGTCGTCATCACGTCGATGTGACGGGTGTCTCTAAAGGTAAAGGCTTCGCCGGCACCATCAAACGCTATAATTTCAAAATGGGTGATGCTACTCACGGTAACTCTTTATCGCATCGGGCGCCGGGTTCGATTGGTCAGCGCCAGTCGCCAGGTCGGGTTTTTCCGGGTAAGAAAATGGCTGGTAGAATGGGCGGTGAGCAAGTGACCACGCAAAGCCTTACTATCGTGCAAGTTCTTAACGATAAAAATGTCATTCTCGTCAAAGGTGCAGTACCTGGGGCGCAAGGTGGTTTGGTAGTTATTAAGCCCGCTATTAAAGTGGCCTAAGCTAAGGATTTTTTATGCAAGTTGAATTAATTGAACTTGAAAAACGCGCAACATCGCAGCTCGAACTGTCTGATGCCGTTTTCGCTTTTCCTTATAAGGAAGCGTTGATTCATCAAGTTGTTGTGGCTTTTCAAGCAGCTGCTCGTCAGGGCTCTAAAAAACAAAAAACACGTGCGGAAGTTAGCGGTGGTGGTGCCAAGCCTTGGCGTCAAAAGGGTACTGGTAGAGCGCGTGCAGGTTCTAACAGAAGTCCGATTTGGCGTAAAGGTGGTGTTACTTTTGCGGCGCGTCCAGCAGATCATTCGCAAAAAGTAAATCGTAAAATGTATCGCGGTGCGATTAAATCAATTTTATCCGAATTGCTCAGAACCAATCGGTTGATCATTGTAGATCAATTTGTCTTGCCTGAAGCGAGTGTTAAAGCAGGTTTGGCGTTATTGCAACAATTAGCGGTTCACAATGTATTATTGGTGACGCATGAAATAACTGAAGAATTGTTTTTATCGATTCGAAATCTTCATTATGTTGGCTTATGTGATACGCAATCGATTGATCCTGTAAGTCTGATTGGTTTTGATAAAGTCGTCATTACGGCAGAAGCGATTAAGCAAATGGGTGAGGTGTTGCAATGAATGTGAAAACCAATGTCTATGACATTATTAAATCACCAGTATTAACAGAAAAAGCGCATGCGCTAGCTGAAGCTAAAAAATCTATCGTGTTAAAAGTGCTTAAGACCGCTAATAAACACCAGATTGCTAAGGCGGTGGAAATTGCTTTTGATGTTAAGGTAGAAAAAGTCAACACGGTGTTGACCAAAGGTAAAACCAGAAATTTTGGTGGGCGTCAAGGGACAAAAAGCGATGTAAAGAAAGCTTATGTGACCTTGAAAGAAGGTTTCGATATTAATCTTATGAATCAATAAAGCATATGGCAATCATCAAGAAAGCTAAACCAACGTCTCCAGGGAGACGTTTTGTAATCTCGGTTAAAGAAGCGGGTTTATCCAAGTCAGTTAGGCCAATTAAAGCCTTAACCTTGAGTAAAAAACGTAAATCGGGCCGTAATAATTTAGGTCGTATTACTGTTCGTCACATGGGTGGCGGTCATAAGCGTGCTTATCGGATCATCGATTTTAAACGTATCAAAGACGATGTGCCGGCGAAAATTGAGCGTATTGAATACGATCCTAATCGCAGTGCGAATATTGCTTTGTTGTTATATGTGGATGGTGATCGTCACTACATTATTGCACCTAAAGGCATGAAAGCAGGGGACCCTGTCGTTTCAGGTGTGACTGCGCCAATCAGTGTGGGTAATGCTTTGGTATTGCGCAATATTCCGATTGGTACGATTTTGCACAATATTGAATTGAGTCCTGGCAAAGGTGCGCAATTGGCGCGTAGTGCGGGTACTTCGGTGCAATTGATTTCAAAAGAAGCAGGTTATGCGGTTATTCGCTTGCGCTCTGGGGAAATGCGTAAAGTATTGTTAGATTGTCGGGCGACCATTGGTGAAGTCGGTAATGCTGAACATAATCTCATTTCTTTAGGAAAAGCTGGTGCCAAACGCTGGCGTGGTATTCGACCAACGGTTCGTGGTGTTGTCATGAATCCGGTAGATCACCCACACGGTGGTGGTGAAGGTAAAACTTCCGGTGGTCGCCATCCTGTGACACCCTGGGGTAAGCCAACCAAAGGTTATAGGACTCGTCATAATAAACGTACTCAAAAAATGATCATTCGTGGTCGTACCCGTTAATTTACAAAGTAGAGGTGGATAGTGCCACGTTCATTAAAAAAAGGCCCATTTGTTGATTCACACTTGATTAAAAAAGTGTTGGAAATGGCTAAGCAGTCGATTAAAAAACCTATTAAGACTTGGTCACGTCGTTCGATGATCTTGCCTGACATGTTGGGTTTGACCATCGCTGTTTATAACGGTAAAGTTTTTGTGCCGGTGTTTGTGACTGAAAACATGGTAGGTCACAAGTTAGGTGAATTTTCGCCGACCAGAACTTTTCGTGGCCATACGGCTGCTGATAAAAAAGCTAATGCGGGTTGAGGATTAAGTTATGGATGTCGTTGCAAAATTAAATAAATTAGCTTTGTCTCCTCAAAAAGCGCGCTTGGTCATCGATCAAATTCGCGGTAAGACGGTAGAAAAAGCCTATGATTTTTTAAACTTTGATATTAGCAAAGCTGGCGCTCATATTAAAAAACTATTGGATTCTGCGGTAGCAAATGCAGAAAACAATTTTGGTGCAGATATTGATGACCTTTTTGTTAGCAAAGCTTTTGTTGATGCTGGGGTAACTTTGAAGCGTATGCAACCACGGGCTAAAGGACGTGGCAGCAGAATTTTAAAAAGAACATCGCATATTACTGTCTTTTTATCCGAGATTAAGGGGTAAGGTCATGGGTCAGAAGGTACATCCAGTTGGTTTGCGTTTAGGCGCAAGAAAGATTAAAGATTGGTCGTCTAAGTGGTATGCTTCATCATCCACGTTTTCGAAGACATTGTTTGCCGATTATCAAGCGCGTACGTTGCTTAATAAAGAATTGGCTGCCGCAGGTATTGCTAAAGTGTTGATTGAAAGATTGGCAAAAACTGCCAAGATTACTATTTATGCTGCCCGCCCAGGTATTATTATCGGTAAAAAAGGTGATGAAATCGAAAAGATTCGTGTGCGCTTGGCTAAAATGCTTGAAGTTCAAGTCGTGATTAATATCGAAGAAGTTAAAGCGCCTGAAATATGCGCTAAACTGATCGGTGAATCGATTGCGTCGCAATTAGAAAAGCGGGTTATGTTTCGTCGGGCGATGAAAAAAGCCATCACCACGGCCATGAAATCGGGTGCTAAAGGTGTTAAGGTGTCTATTTCAGGTCGTTTAGGGGGTGCTGAAATCGCTCGGACTGAATGGCAGCGTGAAGGGCGAGTTCCTCTTCATACCTTACGTGCCGATATTGATTATGCCTTAGCTGAAGCCAAGACGACTTACGGTATCATTGGTATCAAAGTTTGGGTTTATAAAGGCGATATCTTTGAAGATGCGTGATTGATTTTCCAGCGCGTAGCGTTTTAATGAGAGAATAAATAGTTATGTTGCAGCCTAAAAGAACCAAATTTAGAAAGCAGTTTAAAGGCAGAAATCGTGGCTTAGCGTTGACCGGTAATAAAGTCAGCTTCGGTCACTTCGGTTTGAAATCCGTTGAAGCGGGCAGGATTACGGCGCGTCAAATTGAATCTGCCCGTCGGGCGATGACACGGCATATTAAGCGTGGTGGTCGTATTTGGATTCGACTTTTCCCAGATAAGCCAATTACTCAAAAACCCCTTGAAGTACGTCAAGGTAAAGGTAAGGGTAATGTGGAATATTGGGTGGCGGTAGTGCGTCCAGGAACGGTGATGTTTGAAATGGAAGGTGTGACGGAAGAGATAGCGAAAGAAGCGCTTACGCTAGCGGCTGCCAAACTTCCCTTGAAAACAATTTTTGTAACCAGAACTTTACTGTAATTTTATGAAAAATCCTATTGATGAACTTCGTCCTTTAGCGTTGCCAGAATTGCATGCTAAATTTAACGAATGTAAGAAAGAGTATATGTTTTTGCTCATTCAAAAGAATTCCGGGCAAACTGTTAAAACGCACCAGTTTAACGTGTTGAAAAAAACTATTGCGCGTATTAGATTGTTGCAATCGGAGAAAGCTGCGCTATGACTATTACGATTGAAAAAAAACAACAGCCACTGCGTGGGGTTGTGCTAAGTAGCAAGATGAACAAAACCGTAGTCGTATTGATTGAAACTAAAGTTAAGCATCCTCTTTACCATAAATTTTTGGTTAAGCGTAAAAAAATTGTTGCCCACGACGATGCGAATAGTTGTGTTTTAGGAGATCATGTGTTGGTTGTTCAAACCAAGCCTATTTCTAAAACCAAAAGTTGGCTGGTTCAGAGTATTGTGCAAAACTAGTTGAGAGATAAAAATGATTCAAATGCAATCAGAGTTGGATGTTGCGGATAATAGTGGTGCTAAACGCGTCATGTGTATTAAAGTTTTAGGCAGTTCGCACCGCCGTTATGCTAATATAGGCGATGTGATTCGCGTCAGTGTCAAAGATTCATCACCAAAAGGTAAAGTGAAAAAAGGCGATGTGTGTTTTGCAGTGATCGTGAGAACACGCAAAGGTGTCCGTCGATCTGATGGCTCAGTCATTCGTTTTGATTCGAATGCTGCGGTGATTTTAAATAATCAACATCAGCCTATTGGTACCCGGATTTTTGGACCGGTCACGCGCGAATTGCGCGGTGAAAAGTTCATGAAAATTATTTCCCTCGCCGAAGAGGTGTTGTAAATAGTTTGTTGTTACCACGAGATTAGTTCATAAACCATAGGAACGGGGTTTATCCTCAACCGTTGGTTGATAAAGGTATGAACAGTTGTAGGGCATTAAAAAAATCTGTCATTGCGAATTCATGTTAACGGCAATGACGGGGCTATAAAATGGTTAGGAGTTACGTGTGAATAAGATTAAAGTTGGTGATGAAGTCCAAGTTACCTGTGGTAAATCCAAAGGTAAGCGTGGAACGATTAAAAAAATTATCAGGACAGAAAAATTCTGTCGTGTTGTGGTCGAAGGTGTAAATTTAGTTAAAAAACACCAGAAACCAAACCCCAATTTAGGTCTTGAAGGTGGCGTGATTGATATTGCGATGCCGATGGATGTTTCAAATGTTGCTTTTTATGATGCCGCTGAAAACGGGATCTCTAAAGTCGGCATTCGTCTGAATGACGCGGGTAAAAAGGTTAGATTTACAAAGAAATCTTCTAAAGATATTGGGTAATTTCAGGTAGCGATATGTCGGCATTTGAAACAAAGTACAAAGAAATTGCACAGCAATTACAAGTAAAACATAACTATACAAATGTTATGATGATTCCTAAAGTCACCAAAATCACCATTAATATGGGTGTTGGCGAAGCAGCTTTAGATAAAAAACATTTAACCACAGCATTAACTTTGCTCGCTAAAATTGCCGGTCAAAAACCGATTGCAACAATGGCGCGTAATTCGATTGCGGGTTTTAAAATCCGTGAAGGCTGGCCAATTGGCGGAAAGGTCACACTTCGTGGTAAAATGATGTTCGAATTTTTCGAAAGATTGATCACTGTCGCCATTCCACGAATTCGTGACTTTCGGGGTTTGAATTCCAACTTTGATGGTCGTGGTAATTACTCGATGGGTATTAAAGATTTATCGGTGTTTCCTGAAATTAGTTATGAAGATATGGATATCCCTTTGGGCTTAAGTATTTCAATAACAACGACAGCCAAAACCGATGCTGAAGCAAAAAGTTTGTTATTGGGCTTTAATTTACCTTTAAAAGATAAGTAAGCGGAAACGATCATGGCGAAGAAATCTCATATCCAAAGAGAGCTTAAAAGAAAGCAATGTGTGGCAAAATTTGCAGTAAAGCGTGACCAATTGAAAGTGACTATCAAAGATATGACTCTTTCTGATGACGTTCGTTTTGATGCGGTTGAAAAATTACAAGCATTACCACGTAATTCGTCCAAGTGTCGAATTCGTAATCGTTGCCAAATTACCGGCCGTTCGCGTGGTGTGTATAAAAAGTTTGGTTTAGGCCGGTCGATGCTAAGAATTTTAGCAATGAAAGGTGAAATTCCAGGTGTCGTGAAATCCAGTTGGTAATTACTTATGAGCAATCAAGATCCTATTTCTGACATGATCGTGCGTATTAAAAATGCGAGCGGCATGATGAAACCTTTTGTATCGATGCAATCTTCGACCATGAAATTAGCGATAGCTAAGTGCTTGTTAGACGAAGGTTATATTGCAGATTTTAAAGAAACTGATGAAGGTAGTAAAAAAACCCTCACGATCACTTTGAAATATTACGATGGAAAAGCAGTCGTAACGAATATTAAACGCGTAAGCACTCCCGGTTGTCGTGTTTATAAACCGATTAAGCGTGTGGTTAAAGTAATTGGCGGTTATGGTATAACTATTTTGAGTACTTCAAGAGGGGTTATTTCAGACGCTAAAGCGCGTTTATTGGGTGTAGGTGGCGAAATTCTTTGCACCGTATTTTGATTTGAGGATGGATCTTTATGTTTAACTCAAGAATTTCTAAAGCACCGATCAAACTGCCAAGTGGTGTCAGTGTCTTAATAGAAAATTCCAGTGTGGCCGTGAAAGGACCTAAAGGTGCTCTCACAAAAGTATTTCAATTAGTCGACGTTAATGTGTCACTTAATGCGGATAATGAAGTTATCGTTAAAGCCTTATCAAAGGGTGCGAAAGCGCTTTCAGGTACGGTTTCAGCGATTATCAATAATCTCGTTAAAGGCGTTAGTGTTGGCTTTGAAAAGCGTCTTGAATTAGTCGGCGTCGGCTACCGGGCTGCTGTTCAAGGCTCGATCTTGAATCTTACTTTGGGTTTTTCTCATCCCGTTGCTTTTGAAGTGCCTGTTGGCATTAATATTGAAACGCCGAGTCAAACTGAAGTCATTATCAAGGGCATGGATAAAGAATTAGTAGGTCAAATAGCGGCAAAGATAATTAAGTTTAGACCACCGGAACCTTATAAAGGTAAAGGTATTAAGTTTGCAGGTCAAGTTATCAAGCTTAAAGAAACCAAGAAGAAATAATTAGGGTCGTATCATGGCTGTTAATGTTCGCGCTAAAAATGCTCGCGTTAAAAAAACGCGTTCCATTATTAAAAGATTAGAAGCAATTAGATTGTCTTTTCATAAGACCAATCTACATGTTTATGCTCAAGTAACTTTGCCGGATGGTAAAGTGGTCGCGACAGCGTCAACTTTATCAAAAGATTATAAAGTCCTTGAGTTAAAAGAATCCAAGTCTGCTGCCGCCGGTCGCGTTGGCAAAATGATTGCTGAAAAGACGCTTAGTGCAGGTTATACGAAAGTTGCCTTTGATCGATCGGGTTTCAAATATCATGGTTGTGTCAAAGCCCTTGCAGATTCAGCAAGAGAAGCTGGTTTAGATTTTTAACGCATAGGTATTATTCGAATGGCTAGTTTTGATCAAAGCACGAAGAGTGACGGTCTCATAGAAAAGTTGGTAGTCGTTAATCGTAATGCAAAAACGGTAAAGGGCGGACGCATCTTTAGTTTTAGAGCTGTTGTGGTAGTCGGTAATGGTAATGGCACGATCGGTGTCGGTTTTGGTAAAGCGCGTGAAGTGCCAGTGGCGATTCAAAAAGCGATGTTGGCAGCGCGGCGTAATTTAACCAAGATTGATTTGAATAACAATACCCTTATTCACAAAGTGACGGCGAGTCATGGCGCAACCAAAGTCATTATGTTGCCTGCTTCTGAAGGTACCGGTATTATTGCCGGCGGTGCAGTGCGGGCAGTGTTTGAAGTGTTGGGCATTTCTAATGTCGTCGCTAAAATTATCGGTTCTAGTAATGCTAACAATGTTATTTCAGCAGCGTTGAAAGGTTTAACCAGCATGGTCACACCAGAATACATTGCTGCCAAACGTGGCAAAACATTAAGCGAAATTATCGACGCTTAATATTTGGATCTTAGCCAAATATTAAATGAAAACCGTAGGTCGGGTCTTTATGGCCTGCCCGCTGGTTCTATCCTATTTTGTAAAAAGAATACCTAGTTTAATACAAAGAGGTTGTTTTATTATGATGCATTTAAATTCGTTGAAACCTGCGTTAGGCGCAAAAAAAGATGCCGTACGTGTGGGTCGCGGTATTGGTTCAGGCATGGGTAAAACCTGTGGTAAAGGTCATAAAGGTCAGAAAGCCCGTTCAGGCGGTTTTCATAAAGTCGGTTTTGAAGGTGGTCAAACACCTAAGCAAAGACGCTTGCCTAAATTTGGCTTTAAATCCCAAAGCAGTAAATATACATACCAATTGCGTTTGTCAGAATTAGATGTGTTACCAGCGGGTGAAGTTGATATTTTATTATTGAAAGCAGCCGGTCTTGTTCCTCATCATATTAAAACGGTCAAAATCATTAAAACAGGTGAATTGACTAAGCAATTAATTTTATCAGGCATCGCTGTTACTGAGGGCGCTAAAGTTGCAATCGAAGCCCTTGGTGGTTCAGTTAACTAATCGACTCTCATGGCTGCTCAATCTCCATTATCTGGCTTGGCTAATGTCAGAGAAGTCAAAACACGACTTCTCTTTTTGCTTATTGCCATTATTCTCTACCGCTTAGGCGCCCATATTCCTATTCCAGGATTAGATGCGCATAAAATAGCGAGTATTTTTAATGCGCAAAAAAATGGCATCTTTGGCTTGTTTAACATGTTTTCTGGTAATGCCTTTTCGCGGATGTCGGTATTCGCACTAGGAATCATGCCGTATATTTCAGCTTCGATTGTCGTGCAATTATTGACGTCAGTGGTGCCTTTTTTAGAGCAATTGAAGAAAGAAGGCGATACTGGACGTCATAAGATCAGTCAATATACACGTTATGCGACGCTTGGCTTATCTTTAGTGCAAGCAATCGGCATTACCAAATGGTTGCTCAGTCAGCATGTGGTATTGATTTTAGGTTTTAATTTTTATCTGGTGTCGATTGTGACTTTGGTTACCGGCACGATGGTGATCATGTGGATCGGTGAACAAATTACCGAGCGTGGTATCGGTAACGGTATTTCAATGATTATTTTTGCCGGTATTGTTTCAGGCTTACCCTCTGCTTTGGGTAAGACGTTTGAGCAAGTCAGGCAAGGCCAACTGCAAGTGTTGACATTGATCGTGATATTGGTGGTAGTGGCAGCAGTAACGGCCTTTGTGGTGTTTGTAGAGCGTGCTCAACGACGCATCACCATTAATTATCCACAAAGACAACAGGGCCGGAAAGTCTTTGCTGCGCAAACCAGTCATTTACCCTTTAAAATCAATATGTCGGGGGTGATTCCACCGATCTTTGCTTCGAGTTTGATTTTATTACCAGGGACGTTGATTGAATTTTTTGGTAAATCATTACAGAACAATCTATTCTTCAATCAATTAGCGGTAGCCTTTTCGCCTGGCCAACCCTTATATATTTTATTATTTGCGGCAGCGATTATTTTCTTTTGCTTTTTTTATACGGCTTTAGTTTTTAATCCGCGCGAAACGGCAGATAACTTGAAAAAAGCGGGTGCGTTCATTCCAGGCATTAGACCTGGGGATCAAACAGCGAATTATATTGATTTAGTCATTACCCGTTTGACGTTAGTTGGCGCCCTGTACCTGGTGCTGGTAGCGCTTATGCCTGAATTTATGACTATGTTATGGCATGTTCAATTTTACTTTGGTGGCACATCATTGTTAATTATAGTAGTCGTGACCATGGATTTTATGGCACAATTGCAATCCTACCTCATTTCGCATCAGTATGATTCGTTATTGAAGAAGGCAAATTTTAAATAATTTAATAAAACATTCGTTATTTTTCGCGAAATTTTTATTAATGGTGTTAATGTGGGTGGAGAGCGTAATGAAAGTAAGAGCGTCTGTAAAAAAAGTATGTCGTAATTGTAAAATAGTAAAAAGAGGCAGGACTGTTCGAGTGATTTGTATTGAAGCACGTCATAAACAAAGGCAAGGTTAGGCTTTGTTTAATACGGAATTTCTCAGTTCTTTAAGTTAAAATAATCAGTTTTTTAATGGTTTGGAGTTTTGAATGGCACGTATCGCAGGTGTTAATATTCCTGTAAATAAGCATGTTGTTATTGCTTTGACATATATATTTGGAATTGGCCGTCCCACATCTGCAAAGATTTGTGTGACTGCTAATATTAATCCTTCATTAAAAGTGAAAGATTTATCCGATATCCAGGTAGAAGCGCTTCGTAAGCTTGTTGCGCTGTATAAAGTAGAAGGCGATCTACGTCGCGAAAAAGCTATAGCTATCAAGCGTTTGATAGATATGGGTTGTTATCGTGGCTTACGTCATCGTAAAGGTTTACCGTTAAGAGGACAGCGCACGCGTACCAATGCGAGAACGCGTAAGGGTCCACGTAAGCCAATCAGAAAGTAATATTTAACCATTCGTAGGGTTGCATAAATGGCGAGTCCACAGTCTTCAAAGAAACAATCAGCAGTAAGAACGCGTAAAAAAGCGAAATTTACTGTTGCTGAAGGTATTTTTTATATCGTTTCATCTTTTAACAATACTATTGTTACCTGCACCGATCCTCAAGGCAATGCATTAGCCTGGTCGACCTCGGGTGCATCCGGCTATCGCGGCTCACGTAAAAGTACTCCTTTTGCTGCCCAAATAGCTGCAGAAACGGTTGGTAACATCGCTAAGAATGATTTTGGCATGAAAGCTGCGGCTGTCATTGTCAAAGGTCCTGGACCTGGTCGTGAATCGGCCATTCGCTCTTTGATATCCTTAGGGTTTAAGATTTTATCGATTAAAGATGACACCGGTATCCCGCATAATGGATGTCGGCCTAAAAAGAAACGTCGTGTTTAATAATTTTTTAGAGAGTCACAATGGCTAGATATTTAGGACCAAAGTGCAAATTATCCCGTAGTGTGAATGCAGATTTATCACTCAAATCCGGGGTAAAAGCGCTCGATAGTAAATGTAAATTGACCAAAAGACCAGGTCAACATGGAGCTTCAAAACAACGTGTGACAGACTATGGCGCTCAATTGCGTCAAAAGCAAATCATTCGTCGGACTTATGGTGTGCTGGAAAAGCAATTTCGTAATTATTATTTGGAAGCCAGTGCTTCTAAAGTGGGTACGGGTTTGGCTTTACTGCAATACCTTGAAATGCGCCTTGATAATGTTATTTATCGAGCTGGTTTTGCGTCAACGCGTGCTGAAGCGCGTCAATTAGTGTCGCATGCCGCCATTTTAGTCAATGGTAAATCGGTTAATATTCCTTCTTATCGTATTGCTAAAAATGATATTGTTGAAGTGCGTGAAAAAGCCAAAACTCAGGGTCGTATTATTGCTGCCCTAGAATTAGCCGGTCAACGTGCGGCAGTCGAATGGTTAGATTTTGATGCTGTTAAATTTCAGGCTACGGTTAAGCGTTTACCAGAACGGTCTGATATTTCCAGTGACTACAACGAAAATCTCGTGGTCGAGTTGTATTCCAAATAGGATTTAGCTTATGTCATACAATAGCTCAAGGCTTAATCAAGTGGCGCGTAACTTAGAAGTTAGGCACATTGATAAATTCAAAGCTGAAGTAATTTTAGAACCCTTAGATCGTGGCTTCGGCCATACGTTAGGAAATGCCCTCAGACGAGTATTGCTCTCTTCCATGCAAGGTTTTGCTGTCACTGAAGTGGTCATTAACGGTGTGTTGCATGAATTCAGTACGGTCGAAGGTGTATCGGAAGATGTGATTGAAATTTTATTGAATATCAAAAATATTCTGTTTATTTTGCATGATCGCCATGACGCAACGTTGCATTTGAAAGTTAAAGGTCCAATGCGCGTTACGGCGGCTGACATTCAAGCAAGCAATGGCGTTGAAATATTGAATCCCGAGGCATTGATTGCCAACTTAAACCAATCCTGTACGTTGGAAATGACACTTCGGGTTGAAGGTGGCAAAGGCTTTGTGCCTGCAGCGCAGTTACAAGCACTTGCTGATGATGTCGAAAAATCAACAACCGAAGGCAGTTTGCTTTATTTGGATGCATCGTTTTCACCTGTTAGGCGTGTGGCTTACACAGTTGAAAATGCCCGTGTTGAACAAACAACTAACTTAGATAAATTGATTTTAGATATTGAAACCAATGGCACTATTTGTCCTGAAGAAGCAGTAAGGAAAGCGGCGAGTATTTTACAAGATCAATTAGCATCGTTTGTGGCTATCCGCAATGATGAACATATTAGTCATGTCGAAAAATTGCCGGATATTGATCCTGTTTATTTGCGTCCAGTTGAAGATTTAGAATTAACCGTGCGTTCAGCTAATTGCTTGAAAGCAGAGAATATTAATTCTATCGGTGATTTAGTCCGTAAAACGGAAGCAGAATTATTAAAAACGCCTAATTTAGGCAAGAAATCTTTAGCTGAAATTAAAGAAGTGCTTGCTGCCAGAGGTTTACGCCTAGGTATGCCAGTGCCGGTATGAGGCAGAAACTAGAAACTAGAAACTAGAGATTAGGAAGTTTTGAATTGTTACGCGACGCCTTTCAAAAAGCATTGCGTAGCGATTCGGTATTTCCTGATGCTTAGTACCGAGTTCCTGTATATATAAAAGAATAGGTAACAATTATGCGTCATCGTTGCAGTGGTAAACAATTAAGTCGTAATTCCAGTCATCGTAAAGCCATGTTTAAAAACATGATGGTTTCGTTGATTGAACATGAACGGATTTTCACAACGCTTACGAAAGCCAAAGAATTACGTCGTTTCATTGAACCGATCGTCACGTTGGGTAAAGCTGATTGCTTAGCCGGTCGTCGTTTAGCGTTCGCCCGCTTACGCGATCGCGATGCAGTAACGAAATTATTCAATGTGTTGGGTATTCGTTTTGCAGGGCGTCCAGGTGGTTATGTGCGTGTTTTAAAGGCAGGCCATCGTAATGGTGATAAAGCACCTATGGCGATGATTGAATTTGTTTAAATAAATTAGGTACCCCGGGCGTCGCCCGGGGCTAACAGCACTTAAGACGTTTAATCTTAAGTACTGTTGCATGTATTTAATGTTGCTAATCGATATGCTTAATCGTCAGATGAGAGATATGGATTTTTTCATCAAGTATTCTTCATAATGTTCGTCTATTTCAGACATGGTCCAATAACGTTTTGCCGCTAATGGTTGACTATCCTTAGTATAATTATACCGGTCGATAAAAAATTCTAAAATTTTCTCTAAACAGTGAAACTCTTCACTATACCAAGCACTTTCAATTAAGCCATTTTGTTTAGGAATGCCTTTTTTATACCACTGTTGAATGATTTTTGGCTTATAGACAGGGAAATTATCTAAACCACCGGTGATGGTGATCGTGATAAATGCCATAATGTCTTCTTTTAAGCCTTTTATCGTGAATTGAATCGCTGGTAATAATTGCTGTTCAATCGCTGTTTGGAGTTGTGTTTTAATTAACATCACCAGATCATGGATATCAAGAAAATAACTGTTGAGACGTGGATCAATGGTGTTTTTAGCGTGATGAGTGAGTGATTGATAATAATGGTTCAACGATTGTTGTAAATTCATGTGATCTTTACGTTAATAAGTGACTGATAACATTATGTCTAATGCATTCCCTTTGCCATCCATTTTTTGCTTAATGGGGCCCACTGCCATTGGTAAAACAGAGTTAGCCTTGCAATTGGCTCGCTCATTACCGATTGAAATCATTAGCGTTGATTCAGCCATGGTCTATCGATATATGGATATTGGTACGGCTAAGCCTGATAAGAACCAATTACAGCAAACCCCCCATCATTTAATCGATCTTATTGCACCGGACCAACTGTATTCAGCCGGTGAATTTTGTATAGATGCACAGGCAGCCATTCAAGCTATTCAAGCCCGTGGTAAAATACCCCTGTTGGTTGGCGGCACCATGTTGTACTTTAAAAGCTTACAGCAAGGCCTCCTCGATGTGCCGAGTATCCCGAGTGCTGTCCGTGAAGCATTGCTTGAAGAGCTGCGGATTTCAAGCCTTGAAGTGCT
This sequence comes from uncultured Gammaproteobacteria bacterium, assembly GCA_903888615.1. GTDB lineage: Bacteria > Pseudomonadota > Gammaproteobacteria > CAISUE01 > CAISUE01 > CAISUE01. Next base: position 37,780 of record CAISUE010000030.1, on the reverse strand, counting down.
TTATGCGGAATTACGCCGTGTCGATCCCGTTTTAGCGGCTAAATTACACCCTCATGATCAACAGCGGATTTTGCGCGGACTTGAAGTGTACCGCTTTACACATAAAGCGCTTAGTTTATGGCAAAAAGGCTCAAGAAAACAAGCGCTTATTCAGTATATTAATGTCATTATTTTGCCTGCCGATCGTTTTAAACTACAGCAACGCATTAATGCGCGTTTTAAGCAAATGCTCAGCGAGGGTTTTATTGCTGAAGTCCAGCAGTTACGAGCCAATTTTGCTTTGACTGCATCGATGAATTCGATGCGATCGGTCGGTTATCGACAGGTATGGGACTATTTAGAGGGCGACTGTACGTATGAGGAATTGCTGAATCGTGGTGCCGCTGCAACGCGTCAGCTAGCTAAACGTCAATTGACATGGTTGCGCACTTGGCCAGAAGCCATTTTCTTTAATGACGATGATCCGACATTATTTGCCACAATTAAAAATCTTCTTTTGAATAACCTTAGGAATACTATTTCATGACTCAAGCGCTTGTTAGTATACTGTTACCAAATTATCGCACGTTATTACTGACAAAGTTATGCTTGCGCTTGATTCGGCAATTTACCGATCCTAGCTTAATTCGCGTCATTGTTATCGATAATGATTCTGCTGATGAATCGTTAAGTTATTTAAAGACGTTAACGTGGATTCATTTACTAGAGCGACCGGCGATTCCGGGTGAATCGGTAGCGCTGTCCCATTCACGTGCATTAGATTTAGGCTTAAGTTTGGTGACCACACCCTATGTGCTGTCACTACATACCGATTCTTTTGTTAAGCAAGTGGGTTGGTTAGCGTTTTTATTAAGCCATATTGAAGTTAATCCACGGTGTGCAGGCGTTGGTTCATGGAAGTTGGAAAAAAAATCTTGGTTTAAAAAAACTTTAAAAAAACTCGAATTTATCGGTCAATGGTGCCTGTTAAAGGCAACAGGTTCCAAGCAGCACCAATGGGAAGGGGTTGACCACAATCATTACTATTTGCGTAGTCATTGCGCGCTCTATCGTACGGATTTACTCAAACAGCATCATTTAACGTTTAGTTTAGAAGATCAAGTGGCGGGTAAAGCCATGCATCGACGTTTGATCGAATTAGGCTTTGAAATGAAATTTTTAACAACGGATGCCTTATTACCTTATTTGGATCATATCAATCATGCGACGATGATTTTAAATCCTACGTTGGGTGCGCGAACCAAAACCGTGCATGCAGGTTTGAAAAAAATTTCGCGTCAATTAGCGGAAGTGAATTGCCAACAGATTTTAGCAGATGAGGCTTTAGATGATTAAGATTTTAATCAATGGCGCTTTTGGAAAGATGGGTTCGTTGGCGGCCAGCACACTACAGCAACAGCTTGATTTTGACGTGGTGGCGAGGTGTGGCAAAGAAGATGATTTAAGGGCCGAAATCAGCCGTCATCGCCCTGACATTGTTTTAGATTTAACTGTCGCAACGTGTGCTTTAAACAATTTGGCAATCATCCTTGAGCATGGCGTCCATCCCGTGATCGGTACCAGTGGTTTGAGTGAAGTCGCTTTAGCGCCTTATGTGCAATGGTGCCAACAAAAGCAACTGGGTGCGATCATTGCCCCCAATTTTTCTTTAAGTGCCGTGATGATGATGCGCTTTGTGAGTCAAGCGGCCAGTTATTTCACGAGTGCTGAAATCATTGAAATGCACCACCTTGATAAAAAAGATGCACCTTCTGGGACTGCGATTAAAACAGCGGAATTGTTAACTCAGCAGGGAAATTTTATTAAATCGGATGACAGCGGTTCTGTTCGTGGCACAAGGCATGGTGCTATTGCCATCCATTCGGTCCGGATGAATGGCGTGCTGGCTAAGCAACAAGTGTTATTGGGTAACACTGGCGAGACGTTGACAATTGAAGCCAATACCCAAGATCGTGGCGCTTATATGCCGGGAATAGTATTGGCGTGTCGAAAAGTGTTGCAGTTAAACGAATTAGTCTATGGCTTAGAAAATCTATTATAGAAAACAGCCGCAAGGCTACCTCATTAAAATGGCAACGCTGAAAATGGGATATTACCGCTTTAAGACCTTGTAAAGCGCCTACAGCGCGTGATGATTTTGTATGTCTAGCCCAGGGCGATGCCTTGGGCTGATATCTTTATGGCTTTTGGCCAACGTTCCCTTACATGCGGTTTATTTTTTAATGAGATTGCCCTGAGAACAGTCGTCTCTTTTCTATAATTAGTTGATATGGTCTATTGCGTATGCGATGAAGAGAAGTCTATTAACCCATTTACAATCGTGGTTGAATTCGAGCCGTCGTAAACCACTGGTTATTCATGGTGCTCGGCAAGTCGGTAAAACATGGTTGGTGAAGCATTTGGCAACGCTCAGTGGCAAGCAGCTAATAGAACTCAATTTTGAAAAAAACAGCACCCTGGCCAGTCTTTTTGATAGTAATGACCCACAACGTCTTTTGTTAAATCTCAGCACTGTCTTAACGCAATCGATAAAGCCAGTATTCGCCCTTTATGCCTGAAAATACTTCAATAAATTTTGTTTGGCATACTCACGAAGTAAGGGTTTGGTCAGCGCTTCATTCATGCCAACGGTCAAACAACGGGTATGAATGTCAGCATCGACATGGGCAGAGAGTGCGACAATGGGAATGTTAGGATTGACGCTCATGGCGCGTATGTGGCGACACACATCAAAGCCACTCATGTCGGGTAAGCCAAGATCAGAGTAAATAAATTGATACGTTTCTCGCGTAAATAAAGCTAAGGCTTCAGAACCGGTGTAAGCAATCGTGACGCAGCAACCCAGTGATTCTAAAATCGCTTTGGTAGCGCGGGCGGCAATGACATTGTCTTCCACTAATAAAATCTTAATCCCTGTCAAAATAACCGATTCAGCCGGAGAGTTGGCAGGTTTAACGGCTAGCACTGTTTCAGTGGCTGTGTTGAAGCGTGGAATGGCTGGAGCCGCAGGGGGGGCTATGGTGAGTGGAATATAACAACTAAAAACACTGCCGTGATTTTCACTACTGTCTACGTGAATGTGGCCATGCATAGCGTCAATAAATTTTTTAACGATAAATAACCCCAGCCCTGTGCCTTTATACGTTTCATTGGATGCATGGGTTAAACGGGTGAATTCATCAAAAATAACCTGTTGTTGGTCAAGCGGAATCCCAATACCTGTATCTTTGACGATAATTTTTAACAAGAGTTCGGTATCATGCTGTTGTTCGATCATTAACGTTAAGTCAATGCTACCTTCATGGGTGAATTTAATGGCATTGGACAGTAAATTGAGCATGATGCGGTACAATTGCCAACGATCACCCAAGACAGTTTGAGGGATGTTGTCTTGATAAGTGACATTGAATAGTAAATTTTTATCGCTAAAAACAGGTTTCAATAATTGCACGATATCGTCTACTAACACTTTAGGATTAAAAGCGCTGACTCGTGGCTTGGCATTAGTGTCTAAACGCGATACTTCGATAATTTCAATCAATAAGTCAAGTAAACGTAAGCCAGATTGAACAATATCATTAGCTTGATTCTGGGCATTGATATCGCTAAGAGATTGACTTAAATGTTCAGCAGTACTGATAATGCCTGCCAGTGGCGTCTTTAAATCATGGCTCATATTCGCTAAAAACCTGGTTTTAGCAAGACTGGCCGCATCTGCAGCTTCTTTAGCGAGAATTAAACTGGCTTCTAACTGTTTTTGACTGGTGATATCGACAGAAATACCAACGATGCCTAGTAAAGCTCCCTCATCATTTAAAATGGGAACTTTGCGTGACAAATAGTAGGCAGGGTTTCCTTGTAAATCAACGCCGATTTCTTCATAGACTTGTTCTTTTTTAGTGGCAATAACAAGTTGATCATTGACAATGATGTTATCAGCGACTTCGCGATCAAAAAGATCATAGATCGTTTTCCCAACGAAATCTTTTCGCGAGGCTAAATGAGAAATTTTTGCCGCGTTGTCATTACAGCCTTGATAAATACCATTAATATCTTTCCAATACACGATACCCGGCATCACTGCAATGATTTTTTCTAAGGAATCGTTAATGTGATTAGACATTAGTGGCTATGTTTGAGGTTGATGCGTCAGTTGATAATTTATCATGAATGATAGGGGAAGATTCATGAATGCTCGATGCAGCTTCACTTTTAGGGGGCGAAGGTGGCTTATTTGCTTTGGTAAGCTGAAGTCTCTGAAGCCTCTGAAGTTCTTCCACGCCATCTAGTACTTTTCTTAGCGCTTTTGAAGCTGCAGGGTCTTGTGCTGCTGTGAAAAACAGATTTAAAAAAATTGTTGAATCATTGGGTGGGCTCGTGCCCGGGCTTACTTTTGGACTGGAATGTTGACTTGAATTTTTACTCGCGTGACGGCTATGGCTACTCTCTGATGAACTTGATGATGTTGTACAAGCAGAGGTAATGGTTTCAGTTGAGCTAGGTTCCACTTGACGTAATTGGTCACGTTCAGTTTTTGCTAATTTTAACCGCGTTATATCGGATTCTTTAAGTCGTTTAATTTCGTCTTTACTGGTTATTAGCGCATTAATTGCCATTAATGTTTTTGATTCAGCAGGAACAGCAGAAATAGCTGTCAATAAGTTAAATACATCGTTATTGAGTGGAGATTTATTAAAAGGATAAATCATGCAATCCCATTGATTAGCTTGCATCCATTTTGAAAAAATGGTTAATTCTTCAAAGACATAAGCAGTGCAACACATTTGATTTTGTGATTTTTGTGCTTCAGTAGCATCAGGCAAAGATTTTCGGTCACTAACTTCTCTGACTAACTGATTGATGACACGACTAAAACTTTCGTTATGAATATAAGCATCACGAATTTTGCTGGCAACATTTTTACTGTCTTCTGCATTTAGTTTGAGGCAATCATTCCAACGTAACAGAGTCACATTGGTTATTTCATCGACAGGGGTAAATGTTCCTGAAACAGAGGAAATGTTTGAAAATGTTCTTTTTAAGTTTTTTATATTAGTTTTATTTTCAATTAACCAAGCAGTGCCTTTTTGCAAGGCGGTTGTTTTTGCGGCGGTAATAGATTCATTGTTGCTGATATGCCATTGGTCAAGGGCTGTTAAATACGTTGTTTTTAATTCAATAGAAGTTTCGTCTGTGGGCAAGGCAGGCACAGCAGTAGCAAGTTCCACATTAAATAATAGGTTATAGGCTTGCAGTGTATCGCCAATGATAAGAGTGACTTCCTTAATATGTCCTAATTGCGTTTTTTCGCCCAACGTGTTAAAAAAACTCTTAAGTAACGAAGGATTTCTATGATATTCCGTACCAATACTTAAAGGTACAATGACTGCTTGATTATCTGATGTAAGCTCAGGTAAAGCATAAGCAGTCTTGGTTAAATCTTTTTTCGGTGGCATGGTCGCACATCTCATTTTTTTGGTTAATTCGAGGCCAATTTATATATGGCGGTCATCATTCTACGCCACAATTATTAACGAATACTTAAGAAAAAATAAATTACTTGTAAACCGTGAAGATAAGGGTTAGGCCTTGGTTTTTTTATCAAATCGATGTTTTGTGAATGCCTGGTTTAACGTGTTATGAAAAAATAATACCTCATGACTAAAATGCTTAAGCTTGCCTTAAGCTTCGGCGATGTACTATGGCCACAAGCTTAACTGATAACAATAAGCCGGTAGCAGTGAAAAGCCCACAGCGATAATAATAACACTAAGCTGGAACTGAAAAGCCCCGCACCTCTAATAATAACAAGGTGTTGGGCTTTTTTTAAGTAGCTAACACCAAATTCTCGTTTCACCTATTCCATAGACATTGTCATGGCAGCGCGCACATAAGTCTGGATGCTCGTGAAAGGTACCGACAGAAGCTTGATGTTGCCAGCACCGATTACATTTTGCTGTCGCCGCCAATACCACGTTTACACTTAAAAACTCACTATTGTATTGTGTTAAGAGTAAATTATCCATATTTTCATGCGTTTCATAGCTAAGGCTCGCTTCTGAAGTGATTAAGAAAAAGCGCAGTTCAGCACCCAATGGGCTCAAGAGTTTATCGAGCTCACTACCTTTGTTGACAAATAGCGTCACAGCGGCATCTAAACTAGAGCCAATGGCACCGGCTTGACGCGCTTGCTCCAAAGCTTTGTTGACGGTTTGTCGTGCATTAAGCGCAAGCTCCAATTTCACTAAATCAAAGCCTTGCATCGCGTGCGTTAAAGCCCCATCACTCGGTGTTTCTTGATACCATTCACTCAACAATACCGAAGCGGCGGCTTGTTTTGGCAAATGTTGCCATAATTCTTCCGCTGTAAAACTCAAAATAGGCGCTAACCAACGCGTCATTAACTGAATTAAATGGTATATCACAGTTTGCGATGAGCGTCGTGCTAGACTCTTTGTTTGGCAAGTATATTGGCGATCTTTGGTGATATCAAGATAAAATGAACCCAATTCAATCGAACAAAATTGTTGAATTTTTTGAATAATGAGGTGAAATTCAAAGTGGTCATAAGCGCACCTAATCTCAGTTTGTAACAATTTAGCGCGTGCTAATAAGCAAGCATCTAAAATCAGCAATTGTTCACCGGCTAATAAATCATGCGCGGGCTCAAAATCATGCAAATTGGCTAATAAATAACGGGCGGTATTGCGAATACGTCGATACGTATCGGCAGTACGTTTTAAAATATCATCGGAGACTGCCATTTCACTGCGATAATCGGTCGATGCAACCCACAAGCGTAAGACATCGGCCCCGAGATGTTGAATGACTTTTTCAGGGGCGATCACATTGCCTAAGGATTTTGACATTTTTCGGCCCTGTCCATCGACTGTAAAGCCATGCGTTAACACGGTTTTATAAGGCGCGCTACCTTGCATACCTACGGACGTTAATAACGACGATTGAAACCAACCGCGATGTTGATCAGAACCTTCCAAATAAAGATCGGCGGGAAAATTTAATTCGGGTCGTTGACTTAACACGGCATAATGTGAACTACCTGAATCAAACCACACATCGAGAATATCAGTGGCTTTATCATAATGAATAGCATCAGTCCCAATTAACGTCTCGGCGCTAGTTGAAAACCACGCTTCCACTCCGCTTTGCTCAATCAAGAGCGCGACGTGTTCGATAATTTCAGCGGTGCGAGGATGCAATTCCCCAGTGATTTTATGCGTGAATAAGGGGATTGGTACACCCCAAGTGCGTTGTCGAGAGATGCACCAATCGGGCCGGCCGTCGATCATGCCTTCAATGCGTTGCTTACCCCAATCCGGGAGCCACTCCACAGTATCAATGGCATTTAACGCTTGCGTTCTTAATGATGCTTGATCCATGCTGATAAACCACTGGGGGGTGGCTCTAAAAATCAAGGGTGTTTTATGGCGCCAACAATGCGGAAAACTATGGTGGATTTTTTCATGAGCCAGTAGCACGCCATTAGTTTTTAATAATTCGAGAATAACCGCATTGGCACGCGTCACATGAAGGCCTGCAAGCATCGGGGTGCCTTCTTTAAAGCAACCATTGCTGCCAACTGGATTATTGACCGGTAATTGATAACGCAATCCGACTTGGTAATCTTCCGTGCCATGGGCAGGGGCAGTATGGACTGCACCGGTTCCCGCCTCTAAGTTCACATGGTCACCGAGAATGACTTTTACGTGTTTAACGAGAAAAGGGTGTTGTAAGCTGAGGTGCTCTAACGCTTTGCCAGCAAAGGTCGTGATGATTGCCGATGCAGTCAAACCATAGCGGCTTAAGCAAGCCATAGTCAAGGCTTCAGCTAAAATCAAATACTGAGTATCGCTGATGCGAATCAAACCGTAGTCAAGTTCAGGATTCAATGCCACCGCTTCATTAGCAGGTAACGTCCAAGGCGTCGTTGTCCAAATCGGTACAGTCACGTGGTGGTTGGGTGTTAAAGTAATACGTAAACGTAAGGCTAAATCGTTAAGATCGATGACCTTAAACGCTACATCGATGGCATCAGACTGTTTGTCGATGTATTCGACTTCTGCTTCCGCTAGGGCTGATGCGCAATCCAAACACCAATGCACCGGTTTGAATCCTTTGTGCAAATGACCATTATGAATCAAGGTTGCGAGGGATCGGACCGTATTGGCTTCATAAGCAAAATCCATGGTGCGATAGGGGTTTTTCCAATCACCCAGCAAGCCTAAGCGTTTAAATGAAGTGCGTTGGTCATCGATTTGCGTTGCAGCATAAGCACGACAAGCAGCACGAAAATCGGCAGCGGCTGCTTTGGTTTTGCCAAGTTTTTTTTCGACATTGAGTTCAATCGGTAAGCCGTGGCAATCCCAACCCGGCACATAAGGTGCATCGAAACCACTCAACGATTTCGCTTTGACAATGATATCTTTTAAAATTTTATTGACGGCGTGACCGATATGAATGCTACCGTTAGCATAAGGCGGACCATCGTGTAAAATATAACGTGGGGCATTGGCCCGTAAATCGCGCAATTGTTGGTAAAGATCGATGTCTTGCCAATGCGCTAATAAAGTGGGTTCGCGTTGCGCCAAATTGGCTTTCATCGGAAAATCGGTTTCCGGTAAGTTTAAGGTGTGTTTATAATCGGACATGAGGCGTGATCTGGAAATGACAAGATCGGCAATATTAACATAAACAGGCATTTAACAATGATTAAAACCGCGATGATTTTGGCAGCTGGCCGTGGCGAACGCTTGCGGCCTTATACTGATAAGGTGCCTAAACCGTTATTACCGATTGATGGCGTGCCTATGATCGTACGACTTTTAATGCAATTACGCTCAGCAGGTATTGAGCGCTGCGTAATTAATACCTGTTATTTGGCTGAACAATTTATCGACGTTTTAGGGGATGGCCGTGCTTATGGCGTAGACATTCTTTGGTCACATGAAACGATTATGCTGGGTGCCGGTGGGGGAATCGTTCATGCTGCACCGTTATTAGGTCAAGCGCCTTTTTTATTAGTCAGTGGCGATGTGGTATGTGATTATGATTTTAAGTCTTTATTGCAACGGGGTTTACACGAGCATTTATTGCATGCGGTGATGGTGTTAAATCCTCCCTATCATCATCAAGGTGACTGGGGTATTAAAGAAGGCAAGTTGATGTTAACAGTTAAGCAAAAATACACATTTGGTGCGATTGCTTTGATAAATCCGTGTGTGCTCATAACGCCTGCTTACAGTATGACTGAATTGTTTCAGTCAGCAATCGCCAGTGGCCAAGCCAGTGGGGAATTGTATACAGGGGTGTATTATAATGTGGGCACTGTGACTGAATATGAATGGTTAATAAATGGAATGGTATGAATAAATTATTGCTGATGGTTTTAACGTTGTTCTTGACCGCTTGCGGCCAATCCGGTCCTTTATACCTAGGCCCGCCGTATGGCACTACATCAAACGAAAAACCCCCAGCCACTTAAAGCTGAGGGTGTAGGGGGGTTAATAGTTAGCTGGGGTATTGACTTCTTTTTGGACTTCTGTGTAACCAAAATTTTTAAGCTCTTGAAGAGAATATTTTTCTTCAGTAACCGGATGTTGGTAGCGTGTTCCCGTCAGTGTCATTGCCCATTCATGTGTCGTTCCGTTAGAGGACATTAGAGAAATAGACTTAGATGCTTCCGAGGATCCTTGCATTGGATTTTTACTAAAATAAGTTCTTGCGTCAAGCGCATCTGATAATTCTGCAGGCACATCTGATAATTCTGCAGGCACATCTGATAATTCTGCACTTCTTCGCGCTAAGGCAGCAGCGATTTCTTCAAAGGTGTATTCAACGCGGCTCTTTGTATACAATTGATATTGCAGTGGAATATTACATTTTGACCATTGGCTAAAGTTAAGTCGAGTTGTTGGAGTATCGTTTTTAGTGGCAATGCAATAAGCGATATAAGCCTCGGTTGTTTTTTGTAGCACAGTTTCTTTTATGCCATCATCAAACATTTTGTATTCATTCCGTATATTGGCTGGACCAACTACCCCCGCAAGTCCTAACGTAGCCATTATAGGGATTTCTTGATGCGCAATAGTCGCAATAAAATTAGTGAAATCTAAAAATCCAAGTATACGCGCTACACGACCACCAGCGCTAACTATAGCGCTTCTACGTGATAATAAATGGTTTTCAAAGCTTTTTGACAAAGCAGCAAACGCTTCTTCAGCGGCAGTAAGTCGTTCTGTGCGTTGTTCTTTTTTTGCTGCTGCTGCTGCTTCTGCTTCTTCTTTTGATAATAAAGGTTCTTGTTGCGCTTCAATATCGCAATCGCTGTTATTGGTTAAACATAAAGCGGCAGAGGTGGACTCACTTACTGGCTGCGTCATTGCAGATGCCGTTGCTTCAAGTGCTTTTTGGGCGTCTTTGGCTGAGTTAATCCGTGTTTCGAGTTCTGTAGGCCCCATTACCTTTAAGGCTTTCTTGTTCATAACCAAACTACGATGCGCTAGCGTAACCAATAACAACAGCAGCGTTCCAACAATAGCAGGATTAACCCATTGTTCTTGGGTCGAATCATTGTTGGCATATGCTTTTACGATGGCGGCTAAGCCGATGGTCATTATCGCTGCAATGAGCATATTTAAATGCGCATAGTCTATCAATTCAGGTTCTGTTTTTTCAGTAGCCCTAATATGGGCAAACTCGGTATTCATCCAAGTTTGTACCGTTTTAATTGCTCGCGTACCGAGGACATTAACTAATGTCCCTGAAAAAGCAGCGGCAGCTACCGCTAATTTAATCGTCTCCGCCTGAGGGCCTTTTAAACCCATGGCATCTAATGTCATGCCGGAAATTGCTGCAAAGCCCATTGAGCGATAGGTGGCTAAACTGCCTACCTCTAACGTGGTTTGTGCAGCACGAGCCGTCACTTCTAGGGTGTGTGATTCAAATAAATCACGCTTAACCTTAGGAGAATCAATAAAGTCTTCAAAAGCCCTCAAGCTTTTAGCACCAGCAAGCCCGTTAAAGCCGATGTAATAAGCCATGCCACTCAAAATCATAGGGGTCCCGACAGTCGCAGAAAGTAAATAAAATTGCCAATCAGGCGTTGTGTCAGAAGTAATATAAGGCAAAATGCCAACAAAGCCACCTGCCGCACCAACAGGATAAGAAAGCGTGCAAGAAGTAACAAAAATAATCGTACTTAACCATCCTAAACGCTTAAGTTTAGTCACAGAAGAATTGGCAAAATCTGTGGCATTATTAGCAGGGCTGATAGTAAAAATGTTACCGATAAAATCAAGAGCACCACCAAATAAAACGCCCAACGCTCTTGCAGCGGTTGGCTCACAGCCCAATCCAATGAGGCCTTGGGTGGTAATTTCTTGTTGAAAAACCCCATAAGCAACTTCAGCCAAAAGGGATATGCTAGCGAAGGCAAAAAAGACATTGCGCCAATAGCGTTGATCATCGTCTGACATCACTTTTTCAGATAAGTTTAAAACCTCAAATTTAACTTGGATGGCCCACATGCGATTACATAAATTTGCCTTGATAGAGGGTAAATGGGTTGTTGTTTCTTCTGCCAATTTAGCAATAACCGCATTAAGGATGTCAGGGTGCTCTTTAAGATAAAGAGATAACGTCGTTTGTGCACCAGTTGTTTGATTCAATTGCGTTACGATAAGACCTGCTTTGAATTGAATAAGCCAGTTATAGAGTTTTTTCTTTGTTTCGATGGCTTTTTCTTGTTCTGCTGTGGGTTTTTTTATTTCTTTAGCAGCAGTGATATCCTTACTGAAGGCATCAATCTTAGCGTCTAAATCTAAAAGAGTAGGATTTTTTTGTAAGTAGGTTTTTAATGTTTGTTCTGTGTCTGATGTAAGGCTGGCTAATTCTGTTAAGACATTGTCCTTTATTAGAGAGGGATTTAAAGCAGCTAATCCTGCTTCTGGTTGATTTTCAATATCCTCGTCAGAAGAGCCTTCTGCTTCAGAATAAGATGCTTGGTTATCCTTTGATGCTCCTACCTTATTTTGATTGTCATTTGATTCCGAATCAACTGATTTTGATTCTTCATCATCATTTTGATTAAGAGGGTTATATTCTGTAGAAGGATACATGGGATTTCCTTTAATATTATTGTGAATAAAAATGTCTGGGTTAAGCTATTGGTGCTGGTATGCAGTAAATTTTATCGATCAGAAATGTCTATTCTTATTAGATGACAAAACCGACCATTATACACAAAGTTGTGGATCTCGTTAAGTTATTATGAACCTTGTCCGACGCCTTCATCATAAGCGCGCAAAGCTTAAGATAAGCTTAAGTTTTTTAAAAAATGTAATTTTTGTAAGCTATGGTGTTTATGATCGCTTAATACTTGTCGAATGGTGCGGGCGCCAGGAAGTCCGTGCCACAATCCTAGTATATGTCGCGTTACGTGTTCGATGCGTCCTTGTTCCGTGTATTGTTGTTCAAGATAAGGTAGCAAGGCGTGTAAAATAGCGCTGCGGGTTTTAACAGGTTGAGTGTCGCCATACAGTTGACTATCGACCGACGCTAACAAATACGGTTGATGATAAGCTGCGCGACCGAGCATTACGCCATCGACATGCTTTAAATGCCCATGGATATCGGTAAAATTTTGAATACCACCATTGATCATGAAAGTGCAATGGGGAAAGTCGTATTTTAATTGATAAACTCGCTCGTAGTGAAGCGGCGGTATATCACGATTTTCTTTAGGGCTTAAGCCGTTGAGCCAAGCTTTGCGAGCATGCAGTATAAAATGTTGGCAACCGGCCCCAGACACATCGTTAATAAAACGTTGTACAAACGCATAATCATCATCGAAATCGAGGCCAAGCCGTGTTTTAACCGTGACAGGGATGCGGACGCGCGCTTGCATGGCTTGAATGCAGGCGGCAACTAAGGTTGGTTCTTTCATCAAGCAGGCACCAAAGCGACCGCTTTGCACCCGATCGCTTGGGCAGCCGACATTGAGATTGATTTCGGCATAACCATAATCTTCGCCGATGGCAGCGCAGTTGGCTAAGGCTTGTGGATCTGATCCACCTAATTGCAAAGCAACAGGGTGTTCTGTCGGATCAAACGATAAAAAACGTGCGCGATCACCGTGTAAAATAGCGCCAGTGGTGATCATTTCAGTATAAAGTAAAGCCTGTTGTGACAATAAACGATGGAAATAACGGCAATGGCGATCGGTCCAATCAATCATCGGTGCGACAGCAAAACGGTGTGGATAGGGTATGATCATGAATTTCAAACAGACTATTATACCGGTGATGGATTTTTATGACAGTATTACGAACACAGCAACAAGACAATTTTTTGCGCGTGGCTTTAAAGGGTCAGTTATGGGAACAAACTGCGTTAGCGGGCGATGCTAGTTTTCGGCGTTATTTTCGAATTTTAACGTCAGAGGCTACCTATTTATTGATGGATGCACCGCCGAATTTAGAAGATTGTCATGGTTTTGTAGCCATTGCTGAACAATTTCGCGCTTTTGGTGTGTTGACGCCGCAAATTTATGGGCAAGATTTAAATTTAGGGTTTTTATTGTTGCAAGATTTTGGCGATGTGTTATTAAGTCAAGCACTTGATGTTGATCGAGTGTCAGCGCTTTATCAAGCTTGCTTTGAACCATTATTAAAAATTCAGCAAGTGCCGGCTATTGATGCTTGGCCATTGCTGCGGTTTGATGAAAGCTTGGCGTTAACAGAATTGGCGCATTGCCGTGAGTGGTTCATTGACAAGTTTTTGAATTTAGCGATCGATAAAGACTTGGCGACTTGCTTGGATGATACCTTTGCTTTATTGCTTGCGGATCTTAAAACGCATCCCCAAGTTTGTGTGCATCGCGATTATCATTCACGCAATTTGATGATTTTGCCTGAAAATAAAATCGGCGTATTGGATTTTCAAGATGCAGTAATGGCTTCCATTGCCTATGATTTAGTATCGCTGTTACGCGATTGTTATGTGGCTTGGCCTAAAGCGCAAGTGCGCACGTGGGTTGCGGTATTTTATGACCAGTTACCCAGTCCGGTTGCGTTTAGTTTGAGTCAATTTCAACGCTGGTTTGATTGGCAAGGGTTGCAACGGCATTTAAAATGTTTATTTATCTTTGCGCGAAAATATCTACGTGATGGCTCGAAAAATTATTTGGCTGATTTAATAACAACCTTTGCTTATATCGAAGACGTGGTCAATGACTACCCAGAGTTTTCGGCTTTGGCGAGCTATTTGCCAGCTTGGCGGCTTAAAATGTTGTCTGTCATTTCTGGAATTTTAAAAGCTTAACACATTGTTTATTGATAACCTTATAGTATAATTACCTGGCGGTTAGTCTTGTTGTGAGGTAATGATTATGACGATACATAAAGGTATTTATTTGGCACCTGCCACGCGCTATATAAAGTATTGAACATCTTAAACGATTACGGAGCGCTCAGTTTAGTCAAGCGCAATCGGAGGCAATTGTGCAAGGAAATGAAGATATGCTGCAAGATTTTCTGCACCAAACCAAGCAACTTTTAGAGGACAAAGATTTAGCCACAAAAAGTGATTTGAAAGAAGTTGCTTCCACATTGTCTAATGAAATTCACGTGGTACGCAGTGATTTGAGAGAAACCGAATCGCGGTTATCGAATGATATTCACGTGGTACGCAGTGATTTGAGAGAAACTGAATCGCGGTTATCGAATGATATTCAGGTAGTACGCAGCGATTTGAGAGAAACCGAATCGCGGTTATCGAATGAAACCGAATTGTTACGCAAGGATATGCAGTACGGTTTTGAAATGAGTCGTAAAGAAACGGAGCAATTGCGCAAAGATATGCTGCTAGGCTTTGAAAAGAGTAGTAAAGATTTGCACGATGGCTTAGAAGCGGGTCGTAATGCGTTACAAATAGCGATGGATGCTAACAGTAAGGCTTTACGTGAAGGTTTAGAAGCTGTTCGTAACGAACTTCATCTCGTGGAGATAACGATTCGTAAAGATACTCGCGCTGATATGGTGGAATTAAAATTTGCATTGCTTAAATGGATGTTTACAGTGGGTATCGGTTCCATTGCAACGATCGTGGGTTTGATTAAATACGTCCATTAATCAAAATGGTGAAAACCCGCTAATTGTGGTTCAAAGCGTTGGCCATTTAACGTTAATCGACTTTCGCCTTCGATCAGAGTGCCAATTGGCCACAATGGCTGTTTAAAGCGGGTTAAGTAAGCAGCTGCAATGGTTGCGAAATTTTCCGGCGCAATGGTTAACAATAACGCATAATCTTCACCACCCACATAAGCGATATCAAGGGGGCGTAGGTGATTGGCGCATGCTAAATTGGCTGCTGCCGGATCAATGGGGATTTTTTCTACGCATAATTCAGCGCTTAAACCACTGGCAGCACACAATTTTGGCAAATCTGCCGCGAGACCATCGGATAAATCCATCATGGCATGGACCGCTGGATGCTGGGCTAACCATTGGCTTTCCGCTAATTGCGCGTGTGGCATTAACTGTTGTTGGCGACACGACTCAGCATCTGGCCCTTCACTGTGCCAATGCTTCAATAATAATTGCAAGCCGGCATAGGAGCCACCCAGCGCTTTGCTTAGCGCAATAATATCGCCTTTTTTTGCCGTATGGCGATATTTGATGTGCGCTAAAGACGCTGTGCCGATAATGGTTAAATTGATAAACAAGGTTTTTTCTGAGCGCACAGTATCACCGCCGATCAAGGTGATCGTTAATTCCTTTAAGACCAATGCCAAGGCGTTTAAAAAACGCGTGCTCCAGGTATCGCAAAAAGCGGTGGGTAAACCTAGCGTCAATAAAACCGAATGCGGTGTGCCACCCATCGCGGCGATATCGCTAACATTGACCATGATGACTTTATAAGCCAATTGTTCAGGGGTGCTGGTATGCGTGCAAAAATGCGTGCCATCGACGAGTGCATCGGTACTAAAAAGCCAAGCGGTGGAGGAATCAATGGGAATTACCGCGCAATCGTCGCCAATGCCAAGCCCCTGTTTGGGACCTGGAAACAATTGCGTTAAGTGTGCGATAAGTGCGCTTTCACGATCCATGGCTTAAAGTACGTGTAATTGACCGTCTTGCAGTGTCAATACACGATCCATTTGGTCAGCTAAGTTGCGATCATGGGTAGCGATCAATAAACTGGTTTGTAATTCATGGTTTAATTCTAGAATGGTTTCAAACACTTGCTTGGCAGTATGGTGATCCAAATTGCCCGTTGGTTCATCGGCGAGAATACACAGAGGTTTGGTGATAAGGGCCCGGGCAATCGCGGTGCGTTGACGCTCGCCACCGGAGATTTCACTTAATTTGTGTGAGATGCGTTTTTTTAAGCCGACTTTTTCCAGTAACGCAATGGCTTGCTCTTGAATATCAGCGAGATGGCCGCCACGAATCAAGAGTGGCAAGCAAACATTTTCCAGTACAGTGAATTCGGGTAATAAATGGTGAAATTGGTACACAAAGCCTAACGTCCGATTGCGCAAACGACTTAATTCTGCTTCATTCAAGCGGCTTAAATCCGTGCCACCCACATGAACTTTGCCGTGAGTGGGGCTGTCAAGGCCACCTAATAAATGCAATAGGGTGCTTTTACCAGAACCTGACGCACCGACAATGGCGATTTTTTCAC
Source organism: uncultured Gammaproteobacteria bacterium (assembly GCA_903888615.1). Lineage (GTDB taxonomy): Bacteria > Pseudomonadota > Gammaproteobacteria > CAISUE01 > CAISUE01 > CAISUE01. The sequence continues at coordinate 21,073 of CAISUE010000030.1, read as the reverse complement.
CCTTGTGGATAGCAAAGTCGATATTTTTCAAGACATCGACATGGATTTTGCCATCGATGTGGCTTTTGCTTAAGCGCTGGCAATTCAGCACTGCTGTAGCATTTAATAAAGGATTTGTCATGAGGATGAGCGGCTAAAAGTGGTAATTGTACGGGAGTTTGTCAGCCATAGGTATATTTTGTGTGTGCTACAATACCCCATTTCATTGAGCTTATTGTTTCATGATTCCTGAATTAGGTCACTTTGCACTCATCCTAGCGTTATTGTTTGCCAGTTTGCAGTTTATCTTGCCATTGCTGGGCTCTTTTGGTGAAAATCCTCGTTTATTAGCATGCGCTAAACCTATTGCACTCGCTCAAGCTGGGTGGGTCCTGGTCGCCTTTGCTTGCCTTGAATGGGCGTTTCTTCGTAATGACTTTTCTGTGGCTTATGTGGCGGAGAATTCTAATACCCATTTACCGCTATTTTATCAATTAACGGCGATTTGGAGTGCCCACGAAGGTTCATTATTGCTGTGGGTCGCGATTTTAGCATTATGGACTGCGCTAGTTGCACTGTGGTCAAAACGGTTACCGCTTTCAATGCAAGCGCGGGTGTTAGCGGTTATGGGTGGGGTAAGTAGTGGGTTTTTATGGTTTTTGATCCATTTATCGAATCCGTTTAAACGATTGTTAAACACGATTCCACTCGATGGTAATGATTTAAACCCTTTGTTACAAGACCCTGGTTTAGTGATTCATCCACCCATGCTGTACATGGGTTATGTGGGCACCAGTGTTGCCTTTGCGTTTGCGATGGCAGCTTTGTGGCGCGGTAAATTAGATATTTCATGGGTAAGGTGGTCATTGCCATGGACGATTGCTGCTTGGTGTTTTTTAACGTGGGGCATTACTTTAGGGAGTTGGTGGTCATACCGTGATTTAGGTTGGGGTGGTTGGTGGTTTTGGGATCCGGTTGAAAATGCCTCATTTATGCCATGGTTGGTGGTAACGGCTTTGATTCATTCGTTAATAGTGACGGAAAAACGCGGAGCATTTAAAAATTGGAGTGTGTTTTTAGCGTTATTTGCTTTTGCGTTGAGTTTGATGGGTACCTTTTTAGTGCGTTCGGGGATTTTAACCTCTGTGCATGCCTTTGCTGTGGATGCAGAACGCGGTGCTTTTTTACTGACATTTTTAAGCTTAGTTTGTATGTTTGCTTTTGTACTCTATGCATGGCGGGCACCTAAAATGACGCCGGGTGGGGTGTTTAGTGTGTTATCAAAAGAAAGTTTTTTATTGGCTAATAATGTGTTGTTATTTGTCTTGATGTTAACGGTGTTACTCGGCACGCTTTACCCCTTGATTTTAGATGCTTTAGGGATTGCAAAAATTTCTGTCGGCCCCCCTTATTTTAACGCAGTCTTTTTACCCTTAACGTCAGTGTTATTTTTATTGATGGGGATGGCGCCGGCGGTGCGCTGGCAACAGATGGCACCTCAAGCCTTATGGCAGCGTTTGCACTGGGTGCTACCTTTTAGTATTGCTTGCGCCATTGCGCTGCCGTGGGCTTTGACGAATACCTTGACGATTACCACTGTGATCGGTTTAAGTGGTAGTTTTTGGATTATAGCCACGTGCTTGCAAGATTTGATGATTAAGTGGCCACAACGTGCGTATTTAACGGCCCGTTATTATGGCATGATCCTCGCGCATCTTGGGGTGGCAGTTACCGTCATTGGCATCACGCTGACATCCGGTTATAGCATTGAAAAAGATCTTGCCGTCGCGCAAAATCAATCAACACCCTTAGGCCCTTACCACATAGCATTGGTGGCATTAAGCGATTTGCACGGGCCTAATTACCAAGGCTTGAGTGGTGAATTTACGTTGAGTATCGATGGTTACCGTGATGTTAGCTTAGTGGCAGAAAAACGTTTATTCAATGCCAGTGGTTCGGTAATGAGTATTCCTGCAATCCATATCGGGCTTTGGCGTGAAGTCTATGTTGCACTGGGCGATCCTTTGGCAAATAATCGCTTTGGGGTTCGCTATTACTACAAACCCTTTGTACGTTGGATTTGGTTGGGTGGTTTATTGATGGTCATGGGCGGTTTATTGGCATTAACGCATGCCATCGACACGAAAAAGGTGCGTTCATGACGCTAAAAGCTTGGCGATATTACGTGCCATTGTTGGGTTTAATCATTATCATCAGTTTTTGTTGGCGCGGCTTGAGTTTGCATCCGCAAGCCTTGCCTTCCGTTTTGATTGATCAACCGGCGGCAAATTTTACGCTACCGAATTTACTTGAACCGAAGCAATGGGTAGATCAGCGGGTGTTGCACGGTTCATGGACTTTACTCAATGTCTGGGCCAGTTGGTGTCAAACTTGCACGGAAGAGCAAGCCTTTTTATTGACGTTGAAGCAGCGTTATCCACAGTTACAGATCATCGGCGTGGATTTTCAAGATAATCCGGTGGCTGCACGCGCTTGGCTCAAGCGCTATGGCAATCCCTATCACCTCGTATTAGCCGATTTAAGTGGCAAAGTGGGCGTGGATTATGGCGTTTATGGCACCCCGGAGAATTTTTTGATCGATGAACAAGGTATTATTCGGGCCAAAGTGACAGGGGTGTTGAATGAGCAACATTGGGCTACCATGGCAATTTTATTAACATAAGGAATTAGAAATTTTATGCAACATTGGCACGAATTGGGTTTTTTTCTGGGTGAAGCTGTGATTGTCGTGATCGCACTTTTGTTGATTGTCGCAGGTGTGTTGACATTGTTAGCGAAAGGTAAGATGGCCTCGGGTCAACTTAAAATCGTTAAAGTAAACGATGAATTAATGGAGACGCGTGAGGCATTATTAAATGCCTTGGATGATAAAGAAGCGATTAAAGCGTTTAAAAAAACGGCTAAAAAAACTTTGCAAGAAGCCAAAGCGGAACGTAAAGCCTTGTCTGAGCCTCGGCGTAAGCGGGTGTTTGTGTTAGATTTTTGTGGTGATATCAAAGCATCGCAAGTCAGTCAATTGCGCGCTGAAATCACTGCGGTATTGCAAGTGGCAGAGATAAGCGATGAAGTGGTGATTCGCTTAGAAAGTCCCGGTGGCGTAGTGCATGGTTATGGTTTAGCGGCATCGCAATTAGCGCGTTTAAGAGAGCGGAAGATTCCCCTGACGGTTTGTGTGGATAAAGTGGCGGCGTCGGGGGGGTATTTGATGAGTTGTGTGGCCAATCAAATTATCGCCGCGCCTTTTGCGATTATCGGTTCCATCGGAGTGGTGGCACAAATACCCAATGTCCATCGTTTATTGAAAAAACACGATATTGATTTTGAGCAAATCACGGCGGGTGAATTTAAGCGGACGCTAACCGTGTTTGGAGAAAATACCGATCAAGCACGGGAAAAAATGCGCGGCGATTTAGAAGAAATTCATGTCGCTTTTAAGGATTATATCGCTGCCAATCGCTCGGGCGTTAATATCGAACACGTAGCGACTGGTGAGCATTGGTTAGCCAGCGATGCGTTAAAATTGCATTTAGTTGATCGCTTGATGACATCCGATGATTATTTGGGTTTTGCTAGTTTACATGCCGATGTCTATAGCATCACGACGCCAGTTAAACGCAATTTATCGCAAAAGCTCGGTTTTTTAGCCAAAACCTATTTGAGTCAGTGGTAATTATCTTAAGCTAGGGGTCACGGTATCCATCCAATACGCGCTTAATGTCTTTATCGCTATTGTTGGCACTAAAAAAGTATCTGCAAATTTTGACTATTCGGGGCCACAATACTGAATAGTCAAGGTTATTCAGTATGTGATCGTAGAATGGTCGAATGAAACGTTTTTAAGCCGAGCCAGTTTTTCTCGATCTCATTAAAAAAATAGGGTTGCTGGTAGAGGTCCGTGTCAAGCGGGTAAGACTTGGTTGGCTAATCATTGCGTAAAAACTTTCAACATCCGCTGTATCTTGATTATGATCGTGCTGGTGATCGTTTGATAGCGCGCCGTGGGCAGCGAACAATTCACGAAAGACACGGCCCCACTCTCTAACTTGGGTTGACCCTTCATTTTTTCATCTTGTTGAGGGTATTAGTTGGCGGTTTAAGCTGAGAAAGGTCGTTGACAACCGTCTCAGGCAAAACCTCAGCTTTTGAATCTTTTGAGGGCGGTATGAATGTTACAGATTTTTGAAAATAGGCGTCTCGAGAATTGTACATTAAGCATTCGGGAGCTCGAAGCTTAGGGTAATGTTGTTGTATTGATGTGCGAGCATCTTTATAGCATTCACCTATCCATGCAGCTAAATCAGAATTACATTGCGTCATACGAGATATGCGAGCGGCTTCATCTAAGGTCTCCATCGAAGGAAGTTCTTTGCCAGAAGCTTCAACAACAAAACAAATCGCATCTTGAGCGGCTTCATTATATTGCTCCGCTACTTCATTTAATGCACGCTGCACTTGTTTTGCCATTCGATTAGAATAAGGTTGTTCTACGATGAGTAAGATAGCGTATTTTCCATCAACCGGCCGTGTAGCACTTTCCCGGATACGTTGACTCATCGTCCAAGCAAAATCTTTAGCGTTTTGTGTGGTATCTGCTCGCCAGTGCCATTCACCGGGGGTGCTGTCAATGACATGCATTTTTTCTGCCTCTGCTGGGCATTCTGTGTTGATAAGCTCCATGAGCATTTGTGTTTCAGTAATACAATCTAGCTCAAGCGATAATTTTTTTGCCATGTTGCTAATAGTTTCTTCCCCATCCAAGCCTTTGGATAAATAGCGTTGTCCTGTAATAGCAAATACAGCATCAAAGTCCGCCATCAATGCTTTAAAATAAGCAATGCGGCTGATCGCTCTGGGATAAGACGCACCCATGATCCCGATCACGTCGTAATGTTGGCGTTTAGGCAGCTGTTCTTCCACTAAGCCAATACTTTGTTGTAAGCGCATAAAGTTATCTTGGTTAGCTTCAATTCCCATCCAAGGCTTTTCTGTTAACTGATTACGCTCTTGTCCATAGGCGCGATCAAAAGCGGTTTGTTGTAAAAAAAGGATTAAATCCAGAATGTCCACTGGATTTAACTGGCTGGCAAAGGTAGCCAAAAAAGTCTCTGTATCCTGTTTGCAGGCATCAATTAATAATTTAGCTATATTGTCAGCAGAACTTGACTCAAAACCATCAAATGTTTTTTCGGTATGTAAATACTGTATTGCCTTTTGGATTAACCCTTCATCAAGATAGCCAGCTTTTTGTAGATAATCAAAAAATAATGGCGCAGTTTCTTTTTTGATGCCGATCCAATTCAACGCTGCAGCAAGATTAGGGTTCATCGAAAGTTCCTTTATTACGTAGTGAGTTAGAATTCTAGCGTTAAGATTTTTATCTGTCGAGATTTTTAATTTAGGCAATAAAGGTGATTAAAAAAATCATGGGTATAGCGGTGCTCTTAGCAGGCGTTATTAAGTGTATGACACTGACCATGGCGCAATTTTTATCAATTTGTTAATTTTTACATTGCTCGAGGCTGTAAATGGCTAGTTCTCAGTATCCGTTAATGACTATTTTAATAAAGCTTCTTGAATTGAACTCTAAAAATGACCTTGCTCAATTTCCTGACATCCCGCTTCCCAACAGTATTAAAACTAACGATTATCAGCTAGAATTAGCGCACTGTCTTTATAAGGTTTATGCAAATATGAAAGTGGTTATCTTAGCCGGTGGTTACGGCACCCGTTTGAGTGAAGAGACTACCATTAAACCCAAGCCAATGGTCGAAATCGGTGGTAAGCCGATCTTGTGGCACATCATGAAGATTTATTCAGCTTATGGCTTCAATGATTTTGTGATTTGTTTAGGCTATAAAGGGTATATGATCAAAGAATATTTTGCTAATTATTATCTGCATAATTCAGATGTAACCTTTGATTTGAGCGATAATTCGATGAAAATTCATCAAAATTCTGCCGAACCTTGGCGCGTGACTTTGGTCGATACCGGTGATGATGTGATGACCGGTGGGCGCATTAAACGCGTGGCGCCTTATATCGGTACTGATGATTTTTGTTTAACGTATGGCGATGGCGTGTCGGATATCCATATTGGTGATTTAGTCGCTTTTCACAAAGCGCAAGGAAAATTAGCGACGGTGACTGCGACCCAAATGCCAGGTCGCTTTGGGGCGCTAACGTTAAATGATCAAAACGTGAGCAGTTTTCAAGAAAAACCCCATGGCGATGGCGCGTGGATCAATGGGGGTTTCTTTGTGTTATCGCCGAAAGTCCTCGATTATATTGACGGTGATGCGACGTTTTGGGAACGCGAACCGGTTGAACAATTGAGTCAGATCGGTCAAATGGTGGCTTTTCAACACACGGGCTTTTGGCAACCGATGGATACTTTATATCAAAAAAACCAATTGGAAGCACTGTGGCTTAGTGGTAAAGCGCCGTGGAAAGTTTGGTGATGAGTGATTTTTGGTGCGATAAAAAAGTCTTGGTCACCGGCCACACCGGTTTTAAAGGCAGTTGGCTGTGTTTATGGTTAACGAGTTTAGGTGCCGAAGTCACAGGCTTTGCGCGAATCCCGCCCACGACCCCCAGTTTATTTGATCTAGCGCGTGTTGGTACAGGGATGACGAGTCTTATCGGCGATGTGCAGGATTTTGCCCAGGTTAAAAAAGTTGTGACGGACTACCGGCCGGAAATTGTCATTCATATGGCAGCTCAACCCTTAGTCCGTTATTCTTATCAAAACCCGATTGAAACCTATGCTACCAATGTCATGGGCACGGTTAATGTGTTAGAAGCAGTGCGCATGACCGATTCGGTGAAAGTGGTAGTGAATGTAACCACCGATAAGTGCTATGACAATAAAGAATGGTGCTGGGGCTATCGCGAAGATGAACCGATGGGTGGCTTTGATCCTTACAGTAATAGTAAGGGTTGTGCTGAATTAGTTACCGCCAGTTATCGAAATTCTTTTTTTAATCCAGCCGACTTTGCCAAGCATGGTGTAGCTATAGCGAGCGCGCGCGCTGGCAATGTCATCGGTGGTGGGGACTGGGCCGAGGATCGCTTGATTCCCGACATTATGGCGAGTTGCCTGAAAAACACGGATGTAACCGTTCGCAATCCTCACGCCATTCGGCCATGGCAACATGTGTTGGAACCCTTAAGTGGTTATTTAACCCTCGCTCAAGCTTTGTATGAACAACCGACGTGTTTTGCTGAAGCATGGAATTTTGGCCCCAATGATATGGATGTTAAACCGGTGCAATGGATCAGTGATTATATTTTAGCCAAGTGGGGTAATGGCTTAAGTTCGCTGCTTGATCAAAATCCTCAACCGCATGAAGCGACTTTTTTAAAACTCGATTGTGCTAAAGCCAAGGCGCGTTTAGCCTGGCAACCACAATGGACTTTGTCCCTGGCGCTGGACAGTATTGTGGCTTGGTATCAAGCTTACCAAGCTGGTGCTGACATGCGTGATGTTACATTATCTCAAATTCAATCTTATCCTTTTAATCATTCTTAACGGAGTTTTTTATGTCGAAAGAAAATTATTTACACGTGCCTTATGGTCGTACCGTTCATGGTGAAGAAGAAATTGCTGCTGTCGTTGAAGTATTGCGGACTTCGACCCAAATGGGTAAAAATGTCGCTGAAATGGAACAAAAAATTTCCGCATTATACGCTAAAAAAACGGGCATCATGGTGAATTCCGGCTCTTCAGCCAATTACCTCGGCATTGAAGTATTGGATTTACCGAAAGGTTCTGAAGTGATCACCACCGTGTTAACGTTTTCAACCACCGTGGCACCAATTGTTAAAAATGGCTTAATTCCTGCTTTTGTCGATGTTGTCCCCGGCACTTACAATATCGATGTTGATAAAGTCGAAGCACGGATCACGCCGAAAACCAAATTATTGATGATTCCTAATTTACTGGGTAATTTACCGGATTGGCGCAAGTTGAAAGCGATCGCCGATAAGCATAACTTACTCACTTTCGAAGATTCTGCCGATACCCTAGGCGCGACTATCGATGGCTTGCCTTCAGGTCGTTTTACCGATATCAGTATCACCAGTTTTTATGGTTCGCATGTGATCAATTGTGCGGGCAATGGCGGTATGTTATGCGTCAATAATGAAGAATATGCCCGCAAAGCGAAATTATTGCGCAGTTGGGGTAGAAGTTCATCATTATTTGTCGAATCCGAAGCGATTGAAAATCGCTTTAATGTCGATGTCGATGGCATTCGCTATGATGCGAAATTTATTTTCGAAGCGTTGGGTTATAATTTAGAACCGAATGAAGCCGGTGCTGCTTTTGGTTTAGTGCAATTGAAAAAGCTAGAAGCTAATATTGCGTTGCGTGAGACTAACTTTGCCACCCAAATGGCCTTCTTTAAAAATTATGCTGAATGGTTTATTTTGCCACAGCAATTAGAAAATTGTCGCACGGGTTGGTTAGCATTCCCTTTAACCGTCAAAGATACCGCTCCTTTTACGCGAACCGATATGCAAATTTTCTTAGAAAATCGCAATATTCAAACGCGCACCGTATTTACTGGCAATATTTTACGTCAACCCGGCTTTAAAAACATCGAGTGCAAACGCGCCCCTGAAGGTTATTTGAACGCTGATCAAGTGATGCGCGGTGGGATTTTAATGGCGTGTCATCACGGCATCACAAGTGAGATGATGGCGCATATTCATCATTCATTTGAAGCTTTTGCAGCGCAGTTTAGCTAATGACCAAGCCTTTGCCGCCTAGAGATCTCGCGCATATTTTTGAGCATTGCCAAGCAATTTGGCAAGATTTTCAAGGCGCGCGAGTGTTTATTACCGGTGGTACTGGCTTTTTTGGTTGTTGGTTACTTGAAAGTTTTTCCCATGCCAATGCGCAGTTAAAGCTTAATGCAAAAATCGTGGTGTTGACGCGTGATCCACAAGCCTTTGTGGAAAAAATGCCGCACTTGGCCAGCAATCCTGCGATTATTTTGCAACAAGGGGATGTGCGGGACTTTGTGTTTCCCAAAGGGCGCTTTAGTCATGTGATTCATGCGGCAACTGAAGCGTCAGCAAAACTCAATATTGAAGATCCTCTTAAAATGCTCGAAGTGATTTTAACGGGTACGCAACACACGCTTGATTTCGCTGTGCAAGCACAAGTTCAAAAAGTGCTCTTGGTCAGTTCGGGCGCGGTTTATGGTCGTCAGCCACCGAACTGCAGTCAAGTGCCTGAAGATGATTTAAGTTCGCCAGAATGGAGTAAACCCGCTAATGCTTACGGTATCGGCAAACGCACCGCAGAGCATATGGCGGCGCTTTATCAGTATCAGCATGGTTTGAATGTCAAAATCGCCCGCTGCTTTGCTTTTGTCGGTCCGCATTTGCCACTTGATAGCCACTTTGCGATCGGTAATTTTATCCATAATGGTTTAAAAAACGAATCCATCACTATTAAAGGTGATGGTAGCCCGTATCGGTCTTATCAGTATGCGGCGGATTTAATGGTGTGGTTATGGCAGATTTTAATTCGAGGTGAAGTGGGTCGGCCTTATAATGTTGGCTCTGACCAAGCAGTTTCCATTGGCGAATTGGCAGGTGTGGTAGCGGGTTGCTTTACGCCAACTTTACCAGTGAATATCGCCAAAGAGCCAACAGGGCAGGCGCCAGAACGTTATGTGCCATCGATTGAGCGGGCTGTTCGTGAATTAGGTTTAAGCAATAAAATTGATTTACTCGAAGCTATTAAGCGGACGATTGCGTGGTCCCGTCAATAGCTAAATAGTTAAAACACTCATTAAGCAGGAGCGCTAGAACACATGAAAATTTACTCCAAAGATTATTTAATTAAAAATCTTGAAAAAGAAGGTTTGAAATTTTCATGTTTTTCTTTAATACACGAAGGTGTTTATGCGGCCGCCGATGCAGATTGGAATTATAAAGATGTTCCACACCTTAAATATGTGCATAATTTAGTTAATGCTTATATGTCGGCGGTTAGTGATGATTTTGTGGCGACAATCAATGCGCAAAAAACATTTGGCATGAAATTACCTTTGTGTGTTTTTAATTATCAAAGTGGACCCAATGCGCAAACCTATTACACAACATGGTTATTTTTTGTCTTGATTGTTGAAACCCGTTATGAAGAGCTAGCCCCATGTAAAACACGTGTGACAACCTCGTATCATATTGGTTCACCTAAATTATTGCGATGGTGTCTGCCTATTATTCGTTGGGCTATTAAGCGAAACTATAAAGACCTTATGTCAACCGATATTCCAATGCGGGAAAGACGGGGGCAATTAAGATTGTGGGGTTATGCTTTCAAAAAGGAAAAGCCTAACTATAGTTTCGAAGAGACAATGAATATTGCAGGAACAAATGTTGTAGCGCCGCTAACGGTGTTTACGCCCGTAAAAATCGTGTTAGAGCAAGTGCTGCCGCATAATGGCAATGAATTTTTAGTGGGTAGAGCCGATGCCTTTGGCTTTAGGTTAATACGTAAAGATAATTTAGTCATGGTTTTCCCTCGAATGTGTTTACACGAAGGCGCTAGCCTCGATAATCAACCGTGTAAAAAAGATGCGATTATTAAATGCCCATGGCATGCACGTCCTTATAAGCCGTTGGTAACTTACTTGTTAAATGAGGCGGCTGCTTTTGCTATTCATGAGCAAAAAGTAGGTGATTTTTTGTTTCATTGCAAAGAAAATGTGTTAACCATTACGCGAGAAATAACTTAAGGCTTGATTATAGTGAGTTTAAAAACAATGAAACTGTCTGATTTTGTCGCAAAATTTTTTTCCGATGCCGGGCTTAACCATGTGTTCATGTTAACCGGCGGTGGTTCGATGCATTTAAATGATTCTTTTGCCCGTGAACCAGGATTAACGGTTATTTGCAATCATCATGAACAAGCAAGCGCGATGGCCGCAGAAAGTTATGGCCGCTTGATTCAAAAGCCGGCCATTGTCAATGTCACGACAGGGCCAGGTGGGATTAATACTTTAAATGGCGTGTTTGGTGCGTGGACCGATTCGACACCAATGGTGATTATTTCTGGTCAAGTGCGTTATGATACTACCATTGAGGGTTGTGGCTTACCTGATATTCGCCAAATGGGCGATCAAGAATGCGATATTATTCGCATGGTCAAAGGAATTACTAAATACTCCATCATGGTCACCGATCCTCTCGATATTCAATACCATTTAGAAAAAGCCTTGTATCTTTGTCAACATGGCAGGCCTGGACCGGCATGGCTCGATGTCCCGATGAATATCCAAGGGGCGAACATCGATGTCACGACGTTGCGACATTTTGATCTTGATTTAGAGGCTGAATTAGAGCCGGTACCTGTGATAGCCGCTAGCGTTGTCGCGGATATCCTTGAGAAATTGAGAAATGCTAAACGACCGGCGCTTATGGTGGGCGCAGGGATTCGCATTGCCGGTGCGCATGCGGCTTTTTTAACACTCCTTGAAACATTAAAAATCCCCGTCGTTACCAGCTGGAATGCCCATGATGTAATGCCAGACGATCATGAACTTTACGCTGGACGCCCTGGCAGTATCGGTAATCGGGCCGGTAATTTTGTTGTCCAAAATGCCGATGTGTTATTAGTCTTAGGCAGTCGCTTGAATATTCGCCAAATCAGTTATAACTGGCCATCGTTTGCTAGAGCAGCTTATAAAATCATGATCGATATCGATCCGCTTGAATTGCAAAAACCGACGCTTAACATCGATCAAGCGATTCATGGGGATTTAAGTGATTTTATTGCTCAAGCCACCGCGCGCTTAAAAGACCAAGTGCCTATCGCCCATCCTGCATGGTTAGGTTGGTGTAAAGAGCGTTTAGTGAAATACCCCGTAGTAGTGCCAGAGTATTGGTCAAAAGAAGGTTTAGTGAATCCCTATTGCTTCATGCAAGCGTTGTCGAAACAATTGCCAAAAGAGCAAATTATCGTGTCAGCTAATGGCACTGCGTGCGTGACTTCTTTTCAAGCGATGGAGTTAAAGGAAGGTCAACGCCTCTATACCAATTCCGGTAGTGCTTCGATGGGTTATGATGTGCCAGCTGCGATCGGAGCTTGTATTGCTGCAGGTGGTCAAAAAATTATTTGCCTGGCAGGTGATGGCAGTATGATGCAAAATATCCAAGAATTAGCGGTAATCGCCTTTGAAAAATACCCGATTAAACTCTTTTTATTAAATAATCAAGGTTATCATTCGATTCGTCAAACCCAACAAAATTTCTTTGGTGAACCGTTAATTGGCGTTGGTGAAGACAGTGGTTTAGGTTTTCCCAATTTTGCTAAATTAGCGCTCGGTTTTGGGCTTTCGTATAACCGTTGTGACAGTCATGAGCAATTGGATGCAGCGATTCATGAAGCCTTAAGCGGCGATCAACCGCATATCTGCGAAATCTTTTTAAGGCTCGATCAACAATTTGCGCCTAAAGTAAGTTCTAAGCGTTTAGCCGATGGCCGGATGGTCACTAAACCTTTGGAAGATATGGCGCCATTTTTAAGTTTGGATGAAATGGCTGAAAACATGCTGATTCCCATGATCAGCGAGGATTAACAAATGCCGACACTCTTATTAACTGGCGGGAACGGTGAAATTGGTACAGCGATTGCCGAAAAATTTCACCAACGTGGTTATGCGGTAATAGCGCCTGATCGTCAGGCTTTAGATTTAAGTCTTCATGACAGCATTCAGCATTTTATGGATGCCTTAACGACGCCGATCGAGGCTTTTATTCATTGTGCCGGTTTTAATGCCCCTAAACCCGTTGGGATCTTATCGCTAATGGATGTAGAGCAAACCCTGCAAATCAATGCGATCGCTTTTTATGAAATGGTTAATGCGTTGCTGCCCAATTTTAAGCGGCAAGGTCACGGTGCGATTTTAGGGGTTTCGTCGATTTACGGTTCTTTCAGCCGTAAACACCGCTTGGCTTATGTGGCTTCTAAGCACGCACTCAATGGCATGATTAAAACCCTGGCTTTAGAATTGGGAGCTGACAATATTCGCGTCAATGGGGTGGCGCCTGGCTTTGTCGATACACGCATGACGCGCGCTAATAATGATAAAGCTACCATCGAAGGCTTCAGAAAAAAAATCCCGCTAGGACGTTTGGCAACCCCACAAGATATCGCCGGGGTGTGTTACTTTTTAGCATCGAGTGAAAATACTTATATTAACGGTGAAATTATCACTGTCGATGGTGGTTACAGCAAAGGTGGATTTCAAGAATGAGTCAACGATTAACGTTTAGCATTGACGAGCAAGTCTTTCAATGTAGCAGTGAAACCCTGAAAGCACCTGCTTTTACCGTGCAGTCGGTGCCACGTAACTATGAATTAACCTGGCAAGCGGAGAGGGCACCGACCGCTAGCATTAATCAACACTTAGCGCAAAATCCTAACAATGTCTTATTGATTGATGAAAAAGTGTGGGATTTGTATGGTTCAGACATTATTATCACAGCAGATCGTGTTTTTAAAGCCACTGCCACTGAAGCCTTTAAAACCCTGGATGGGGTGACGGAAGTCTTGGATTTTTTGCAAGTTCGTGAATTCACCAAAGGTGAACAATTGATTGTGGTGGGGGGCGGTATTATTCAAGATATCGGTGCTTTTGTAGGGGCAATCTATAAGCGTGGCATCCCATGGATTTATTTTCCCACCACATTATTATCGATGGCTGACAGTTGTATTGGCGGTAAAGCCGGCGTTAACTATAAGGGTGCTAAAAATCAATTGGCGTTATTTTCCACGCCTTACCACGTGACAATCCATCCGCAATTTTTAACGACGTTGCCTCTGGAAGCGATTACTTCTGGCATGGGTGAAGTGTTGAAGTTATGCATTATCGGCGGCGCTTATTTTATTGAGCTTTATCAAGCAGAGGTCACAAAAGGCCAAGTGCATTCAAAAGCAGCTTTGCAAACGTTAATCATGGCGGCGTTAACGGTTAAAAAAGCGATTATTGAAGTTGATGAATTTGAAATAAATCATCGCCGTAGTTTGAATTATGGTCATACCTTGGGTCATGCTATCGAAGCTTTGTCAGATTATGCGATTCCCCATGGCCAAGCGGTAGTGATCGGCATGGTATTAGTCAATGAATTGAGTCATCAACAAGGTTTATTAAGCGCGGCGGATTTAAAGCAATTCAATACCTTATGCTATGACTTAATCAGTGATGCCGTATTGCAACAATTAGCGCGGATCAGTTTCAATAACATCATGACGTTGTTACAAAAAGATAAAAAAACTGTCGGTGCAGTGACCAGTTTTGCTTTCATGGAAGCGCCCGGTGATACGCGTTTTGTGAAAGTGGCTCGAGATGCAGGGTTAATGGCAGCCATTGATAATGCTTTACAGAAAATTTTACAACGAGGTTAAAATTGTCGTCTCGATTTAACCAAAATAATCACGTATAATGCGCGATTATTCAGAATATATTCATTTTAGGAAACAACATGAACAAGCTTGAAACGCAAATGGTGGCTTTATTACTGGATTTAAAGAAAAATTACCATGTCGTTGGTATTAAAGCTGAATTTGAAGCCGAAGGTACGCGTTTAGATGAAGCGATGCGCTTGAAAGATGTGACTTCAGCTGCAGGCTTGGGCTTGAATATTAAAATCGGCGGTTGTGAAGCGATCAAAGATATGTTGGATTCCATCAGTTTAGGTGCGACGCGCATTATCGCGCCGATGGTGGAAACGCCTTATGCGTTACAAAAATTCATTCGTGCTGCGCAATTAGTGTATGGTGATCGGATTGAAGATGTCGAATTATTGGTCAATATAGAAACCATTACCGCTTATAATAATTTTGATGCGATGATGGAAATTCCTGAAATTAGTCATTTACACGGTATTGTGGTTGGACGCGTAGATTTTGTCGGTTCTTTAGGGTTAGCGCGTGATCAAATCAATAGTATGCAAGTATTGCAGTACACGATGGATTTAGCCGCCAAAGCGAAAGCCAAGAGCTTATCCGTAGTCGTCGGTGGTGGCGTATCAGCCGATTCGATTGATTTTTTCAAAGCTTTCCCGGTGGGCCATTTAGATCGTTATGAAACACGCAAAGTGATTTTCGATTGCCCAGCGGCGATTCAAAATCCTGAAGCAGCATTTTTGAAAGCGGTTGAATTTGAATTGTTGTGGTTAAAAAACAAACAAAATCATTATTCAGCAATTGCCCATGAAGACAGTGCTCGCATTGTGATGATGGAAGCGCGTTATCAAGCAGGCATTGCTAAAGCGCGTCAAGCAGGTTAATTGATTTAATAAGATAAGCCGTAACGTTATGAATATGCTGAAAACCATAAGTATCGTTACGGCTTGTTATAACGAAGAAGCCAATGTCGATGAAATTTATAAGCGAGTCAAAGAACAGTTTGCACTGTTACCTCAGTATCGCTATGAACATTTATTCATCGATAATGCTTCAACCGATAACACGGTGGAACGCTTAAAAGCCATTGCCTTGCAAGATCCTAATGTAAGGGTGATTGTTAACAGCCGTAATTTTGGTCACATCAGATCACCTTATCATGCGCTATTGCAAGCTCGTGGTGATGCGGTGATTTCACTGGTTGCCGATTTGCAAGATCCGCCTGAATATATTACTAAATTTCTTGAAAAATGGCAAGCAGGCTTTAAAATCGTTGTTGGTGTTAAACCATCAGCGGAAGAAAATCGCCTGATGGCCGCTTTTCGGCGCAGTTGCTATAAGGTATTTGCCAAACTCACCAGTATTAAGCAAATCAAAAATTTCACTGGTTTTGGTTTGTACGATCACAGTGTGATGGAAATTTTACGAAGCTTTGATGATCCTTATCCTTATTTTCGGGGCTTAATTGCGGAAATTGGCTTTGAGGTGTGTGAAATACCTTATCATCAACCACTTCGTGTTAAAGGCGTCACTAAAAATAATTTTTATTCTTTGTATGATATGGCGATGCTGGGTCTGACCAGTTATTCCAAAGTGCCGATGCGCATTGCTACCATGCTGGGTTTTGCGCTGGGAGCTTTAAGTTTATTAGGCAGTGTGATTGTTTTGATTTTAAAATTATGCTTCTGGCACAGTTTTAGTTTTGGGATGGCACCGTTATTAATCAGTATTTTCTTTTTTTCATCGGTGCAATTATTTTTTATTGGCGTCCTGGGTGAATACATCGGCACGATTCATATCCATGTGCAAAAAAGGCCCTTGGTCATTGAAAAAGAACGCATCAATTTTGATTGATGCAGGGGTTTTACTTGAACGTTAAAAAAAAATTTCGATCTTTTTATCAAAAACATGCTTTGCAATGCCGCTTTTTAGTTATCGGTGGTTTTAATACCCTAATTGGTATTTTTGTTTATCCCTTATTGTATTGGTGGCTTGTGCCAGCTTCACACGCTGTTAATATTATGGTTGTTGATAGTGTGTTGGTTGTCTCGCAAATAATTTGTATTAGCAATTCTTATTTAATGAATAAGTATTTTGTATTTAAAACCAAAGGCTTAAGTTTTTGGGAATATCTTCGTTTTACGTTATTTTACAATATTATTTTTATCATCAATCTTGGTTTGTTGCCGTTACTTATAAAAATAATGCACGCTAACCCTGCTAAAATCCAAATAGGTATTAATGTTTTGGTGGCGATGAGTAGTTATTTTTGGCATAAGCTGGTTACCTTTAAAAAAAAGACCATATAATGTGATGCTTATTAAAAACTTATCGGTAAAATAATCCATGAGTACTTGGAATAATGCTTTATTAGAACCGGTATTAATTACATTTAATAGGGCTGATCATTTAGAAGCGACATTGACGGCATTTTTAACTGCCGGTTTAACGAGTATGCGTTTACATGTATTAGATAATGGTTCGACAGATAACACGCCTGAAGTCGTAAGAAATTTTCAACACGTGTGGTCTAATTTACAGTATCACCGTAATATTTATAATATCGGTGGTAATGCAAATATTTTGCGTTCAGTGGAATTGAGTAATTCAGTTTATCACTGGTGCATCGGTGATGATGATCAATGGTTATTAGAAAATATCGCTGAATTAATTACGGTGCTTGCAAAAAATCAAGCCGATATTATTCGTCTTGGCTGGTTAGCCGCTGAGCATAGCCGTGCTAAAGTAATATCCCTGCCGACGTTAATGGCGCAAGAGCAATTATTTTTTGCCAGTGTTAGTATGATATCAGCGACAATTTTACGGCGCAGCTTAGTAACAGCACATTTGACGCCTGCTTATGCCAATATCAGTAACTTTTATCCGCAATTGATCCCGCTAATTGTAAATGCTAGTAATGTGAATATCAACGTTTATACCTTAAAGCAAGATTTAATAATTCATACACCCAGTAGCGACGCGGGTTATTTCATGGGGGATTTGGAATGGTATACCGTTTGGTATAAGACGGGCTTGTTTTTTAAAGATAAAACGCAGCGCGTGCATTTTAACCACGAAACTTTGCATTATATTAAGGTGATGTCAGCCCATAAAGCAACCCGAGTGCCTGTATGGTTGTTTTTAATTCGTCAGACATTGAATGCTAAATCCTTTGGTATAAGCCAGGCTCGTTATTTGGTGGAGATTTTTCTCTATGGGGTGGGGGTAAGAAAAAATTATTGGTTGGCGGCGTTAAGTTATCTATTGCTGCCTGGTTTTGTTGCCAAAGGTTTGCGCAGACTTTATATAAAGCTTTATAAATTACCCGTTTCTGTTATGCAACGCGATGAATCTCGATGATGCCATTATCATCCTTTATCAAAAAAATATCCGTCAATCCGGCTATTTTCTATGCGTTAAGTTCACGTGGCTGGCAATTGTTCGCCGGTCCCGTGACGTTATTTTTTATCGCACATTTTTTTTCCGCTAATCAACAAGGCTTTTACTATACCTTTACCAGTATTTTGCTGTTGCAAATTTTTTTCGAAATGGGCTTATCTTATGTGCTTATTCAATTTGTGAGTCATGAGTTTGCTTATCTTAGGTGGACCAAATGGGGTGCTGTAAGCGGTGGCTTTAAAATTAAACGCTTTAAACAATTGGTTTTAAAATCGTGCCATTGGTATTTAGTGGTTTCTTTGTTATTTATCCTTTTCGTTATGCCAGCGGGGTGGTATTTTTTAGGCTTAAAAAGTACTGCAGAAGTGAATTTTTCTTGGCGGTTACCCTGGGCATTATTGGTATTGGCGACCGCAATTAATTTACTGTTGACCCCCTTGTTAGCCATTATCGAAGGCAGTGGCAAGGTTCAGGACATTTATCGCTTGCGCTTTGCACAAACGATGCTGGGCACGGTTATTTCGTGGATTGTTATTTTAGTAGGTGGCGGTTTGTATTGTGCAGCCAGTATTGCCATTGCTAATGCTCTGCTAAGTATGGGTTGGTTATTTTTTAAAAAACCGCTTTTATTACGCTGGGTGTATTCTGTAACAGCGTTCAAAATCAATGCACAGCACAGTTTATTTTGTTGGTGGACGGAAGTGTGGCCGATGCAATGGCGCATCGCGATCAGTTGGATGTCGGGTTATTTTATTAATCAAATTTTTGTGCCGATTTTATTTTTATACCAATCACCGGTGGTCGCCGGTCAAATGGGCATGTCATTGGCAATATCGGTAATGATTATTTTTACAGGCCAAGCCTGGTTGTCGGCTAAAGCGCCGTTCATGGGGCGATTGATTGCTGAGAAAAATTGGCCAAGTTTGGATAAGATGTTTTTTCGTTTAGTGTGGCAATCATCAGTCATGGTATTGCTTTGTGCGCTTGGCATGGTGCTTGTGGTCTGTATCGGACAACATTATGTGATTTTTCAGCGTTTATTACCACCGAGTCAAATGGCTTTATTGGCAGCAAGTGCTTTGCTTAGCCATTGGATTAATTGTATCGCGCAATATTTGCGATCACATAAGCGTGATCCTTTTATGGTGTTATCTGTGCTTGGTGCGGTATTAATTACTGGTGCTGCTTGGTATTTCGGTAAGAGCTATTCCAGTTATGGAATCGTGGCATCTGTATTTTGCATTAATTTATGTTATGGCTTACCGACCGCGATTTGGTTTTGGGTGAAGTATCGTAGAGTTTGGCAAGCTAAGATGGTTTAGTGTTAGACTTTAAGCAAATAATGTTTTCTGCTAGAGCTTTTTATCTTATCGGTGTTGAACTAAGTCGTTAATAAATTCTTTGATGCAGTCGTGTGTAAGTACTAGGTGATGAGTTTTCTATTATTTGTATCACCCATTTATTGGAGATTTTTTTGTCTAACATTTTAAATATACGTTCTTTACGTGATACGCAACAGAAACATGAAAGAATGGATTATCTGGATTCGCTTAGAGGGTTAGCTTCTATAGCAGTGCTTCTATGGCATAATTTCCTGGCTTTTTTTCCAGGAGCGGTGACATCAGGGCCTTATCATGCAAGATTTTTAGAAAAACACCTTTATCACTCTCCGTTTGCGGTTTTGTTTGCCGGTGATTTTGCGGTATTTGTATTTTTCGCTTTGAGCGGTTTTGTTTTAAGCATTGGTCATTTTAAAAAGAATTTTAGTGCAAATTTGACGAGTCATTTTTTCAAACGCTATGTAAGATTAATGCCACCGGCTTTTTTTAGTGTGATGGTGGCTTATTTTATAATTTTATTTGGTTGGAAATATAATTTTATCGTTGCTCAAGAGGATTCTTCTTGGTGGCTTGCCTTAATGTGGAAAAACGTTTCCACTAATATGTTAGATGCCATTAACTATGGCTTAATACATATTTGGTTTTCACCAGTAGGTGCTGATGCCAGCTATAATTCCAATTTAGGCACCCTCTATGTAGAGTTGATGGGCTCGTTTGGCATCTTTTTAGTGCTGATGTTGATTCAATATTTTAGCGTTAATTTTAAATCGAGATTATGTTTATATCCAATAATTCTTGTGATCGTCTGTTATTTGAGTGGCGGTTATGATTATTTTTCTTTTTTTTGTGGTCTGATATTGGCTGATTTGTATGTGAATAAGCCTGGTTTCTTCAAAATCAATTTATTCTGTTGTTGGGGGATATGTGCTTTTGCCATCTACCTTGGTTCAATAAATATCGGTAATTTGCCCACTTATAATCATTATATCGATCCACTATTTAGGTCGATGGGTTTCCACCCGCTTTCGGCTCCTTGGAGTTTTGGGGCAGTGGTGCTACTTTATGTTGTATTATCCACGGATAAATTAAAATATCTGTTGCAAAATCATGTGTTAGTAAAAGCGGGGGAATATAGCTTTGCCCTTTATATTTGTCACACTATATTTTTATGCTCGGTTACTTGCTACGCTTTTTTATATTTCACAAAACATTTTAGTTATAACATTTCTGTATTATTAAGCTTTAGCTTAACTTTACCGTTATTACTAATTTTTGTCTGGTTGGTAAGAAAAGTGGATATATGGGCTGTTAATGTGTCTCGTAAATTATAAGTGTATTTGTTTTACCACTTAAATTTTAAGAAAAGTATTTCATAATGTCAGAAAATTCCTATGATTAATTTTTACAAGTCAAATCGTCATACCTTACTATTGTGGCATTTTCTTATTTGTTCATTAGGGCTTGTGGCAATATCACAAAGCTTAGGGCATAAATTAGGCTTGATGCTTAGCCAGAAAGCCACGACGTGGTTTTTTTTTACTGATGCGGTGTTATTAAACGTAGATTACTCTAAATCTTCGAGTTTGTTTCAATATATTTTTTCGATAGTAGCGTTGTTCGGTTATTACATAGCACTAACCATCGTGTTCAAGCGAATTCATTTTAAGTCCATATCTGTTTTTTATTCAAGAAGAAATTTTTCTGGGAAGGTTCTTGCATATCTGAGTTTATTAGTGATATTAAATGTGGTTTTTTTTCTATTTATTAATGCAAAACTTAGCGTTATTTTATTATTGATTATTATTTGGCTTGGCGTTAGTTTTTTACCATTATTGCCTTTAGGTAATAATGTTTTGAATAGATTTGGTAGCAATACAAGTAAAGCAACCCTGGTATTTTGTTATTTTTTATT
>CAISUE010000029.1 GCA_903888615.1 uncultured Gammaproteobacteria bacterium | reverse complement strand
TCAGCCTGAACACACAATCTGATGGATTTCCCTGTAATTCTAGCCACGTTCATTGATGGACAAATAAAAAACCCCTCATAAAGCTTGATTAAAACCTCATGAAGGGTACTCTTCGTTTTACCAGAACAGAAGAGAACCAGAATGTACCATAAATTGCTAATAAATCCCAGTTTTCATGCATTGTTAAGGGCTATCGATAACGATCTAGCAGAAATAGCCCGTAAGGAATCATGTTGTGACTGTGCTGGCGCCTTGCATCAAGCTAATTACTCACGTAGTCCACTTGGCTTACCCGCTTCTTGTCGTGAGTACTATAAGACGCGGCGTAGTTTTTGCTGTGGTCAATGTCGTAAACGCTTTACAACGCCATCTGTTCGATTTTTTGGACGACATCGATTTCCAGCACCGATTATAATATTGATCTCTTTTCTAAAGCGTAGCATCACGGTGCTTACACTTAACCAAGTGCGGCGTTATTTTGGTGTTACTGTCAGCAAACGAACATGGAGGCGTTGGTGTCGTTGGTGGCGCGACTGCTTTATAACAACCAAATTTTGGAAGCAAGCAAAAGGACTTCTCCCCATAAAATGCCTTAGCGACCGCTATCCACGCGCATTTCTTTTGGCTTACTCAGGCACTTTTAAGGATAAATTGGTGGC
This sequence comes from uncultured Gammaproteobacteria bacterium, assembly GCA_903888615.1. Classification (GTDB taxonomy): domain Bacteria; phylum Pseudomonadota; class Gammaproteobacteria; order CAISUE01; family CAISUE01; genus CAISUE01. The sequence goes on along the minus strand of CAISUE010000029.1, from coordinate 3,270 downwards.
CGTTTTGCAATTTTTAGCGCCGTTGACAGCTGGCACTTATCACGCTGTCTAAAGGAGGACTGTATTCGCGCAGAGTATGCATCTTTAGTTCATTTTAGTCATCCAGTAGACTCAGTAACTTCTTAAACAACTAGAGGTTTTTATGAGCAACAAACAAAACGATGTTGGCACACGCCAAGACCGGTGGGCCCGCTTTCGCTTTTCGATCGTAGGCCCACTCCTATCGGCGCCACCCGACTGCGGCCAACTACAAGTTGAACTGGCTGTCTTGGCCAAGAAGCAATGGTGTGACCCTATCACAGGACTACCGGTCACAGTTGCTGTGTCGACCATTGAGCGATGGCTTTATCAAGCACGCAATGAAGGTGATCCTGTTGCTGCGTTGCGAACAAAACGCCGTGCAGACGCAGGATGTTCAACCGCCATGACGCCCGAACTAAAGCAATTAGTGCAAGCACAATATCGCGATCATCCAAGCTGGAGCTATCAATTGCATTTTGATAACTTAGGTGCGCTTGTAAAAGAATCACCGGACTTGGGTATACTGCCTTCCTATAACAGTGTTCGTCGCTACATGAAGTCCAATGGGTATTACAAACACCGTGGACGAAAACGACATACCGAAGGCGCTATTGCTGCGGCAGAACGGCTAGAGTCACGTGAAGTGAGAAGTTATGAAGTAGACCATGTTCATGGCCTCTGGCACCTTGATTTTCATCATGGGTCACGCAAAATATTGGGTCGTGATGGTCAATGGCACAAGCCATTGTTGCTCGCGATTTTAGACGATCGCTCCCGCTTGATTTGTCATGCGCAATGGTATCTTGATGAAACGGTCGAGACACTGGTACATGGATTTATGCAAGCGCTGCAAAAGCGTGCCTTACCGCGAGCCCTTATGAGTGATAATGGCAGCGCTATGACCGCTGCTGAATTTACGGAGGGACTGGAGCGATTGGGTATTTTGCATCAGCCCACGCTACCTTATTCGCCCTACCAAAATGCAAAGCAGGAAGTGTTTTGGGTGCAAATTGAAGGTCGATTAATGGCCATGCTTGAAGGTGAGGAAGAGTTAAGTCTTTCATTGTTGAATAAAGCCACGATAGCTTGGATTGAGCAAGAGTATCATCATAAATTACATTCTGAAATTGCCACGACCCCATTAAAACGTTACCTGGATGGCCCGGATGTTGGGCGTCCTTCACCAAACAGTGCAGCATTACGCCATGCTTTTTGCACGCAAGTGCATCGTAAACAACGTCGCTCGGATGGTTCATGTAGCTTGCATGGCAAGCGATTTGAGGTTCCATCCCAGTTCAGGCATCTGGATATACTGAATTTGCGTTATGCGCGTTGGGACTTACGCACGGTAACCCTTGTTGATCCATATACTAATACCGCATTGAGCTTATTGTACCCACAAGACAAGTCAGCTAATGCAGATGGTATGCGGCGTGCCTTCATTCAACAAGGTGATAACGAAACCAATTCGAGCCCCATAACAGCAACAGGCATTGCACCATTATTAAAAAGACTAATGGCTGAATTTGCAGCAACAGGTCTTCCATCTCCCTATATACCAAAAGGCGACGATCATGAATAAAAAATTACTTGCCCTGTATGGGCTTAAATACAACCCATTTAATCCGGATGTGCCTACTGAAGCCCTGCATGTGCATCCTAGACTAGAAAGTTTTTGTTGGCGTGTTGAACAATCATTATTAAGGGATGGTGGTTTTTCTTTAGTTAGTGGTGAACCAGGAACTGGAAAAAGTGTAGCACTGCGGTTGTTGGCTGAGCGCATCAAGCCTATACGTGATGTTCAGATTGCAGTTATCTCCCATGCCAGTGCAAAGTTAAGCGATTTTTATCGTGAACTAGGTGACATTTTTGGAGTCTCCTTTAGCAGTAATAACCGATGGGGGGGATTTAAGGGATTGCGTGAGCGCTGGTTAGCCCATTTAGAAACGACCCTGTTGCGGCCAGTGTTATTTATCGACGAGGCACAGGAAATGTCTATTGAAGTGCTTAGTGAGTTGCGCCTCTTATCCAGCATGCAATTTGATTCACGTATATTACTAACAGTCATACTTGCCGGTGATCACCGATTAAATGACAAACTACGTAGAGATGAATTATTGCCTTTGGGTAGTCGAATTCGAGTGCGTTTTCAAACGGAATATGCCGGCACAGAGCAATTATTAGCCGCACTTCAACACTTACTGAACAGTGCGGGCAACCCTAGTTTAATGACAACTGAGTTGATGAAGACTTTATGTGAACATGCGATGGGAAACTACCGTGTTCTTTGTGTAATGGCCGGAGAATTACTGGCAACAGCTGCACAAAAAGAATTAACACAATTGGATGAAAAACTATTTTTCGACTGTTTTGCACAGACCTCGCCGCCCACCAAACGACAACGCACTTAATCTGGAGAACACTATGAAATACATCGTCATTGAAGCGCCAACACTTACCGATGAAGCGGCAGTCAATCTGCAGGACTTCTTTTATGCACTGATGAATGCCTTTGCAGAGCATTATCATTATCAAACAGAGCGTTATTATCTAGAGTCAGTCGTTGGAACTTTGGTTGATAATAGAAGGTCAACTGAGAGCGACCCACCGTTTTAATTTTTTGGTTGATTTAGTACCGGGCGCAGAAGGGATTCTGTGCATTTTTTATGCATATAGTAACCATCATTTATCGTGGAAAAATGACCATCAAATTGTGTGAGCACGCTCATTCAGGGTGCGTTTGTTCATAAGCATTGCCTTTGATTTCGGCTTCGAGCTCCATTTCGTGTTCGATACCATATAAACCGGAGCCAAGGGCTGCGGCGAGGGCTAAGTATGGATTTGCATCGGCAGAGCCTAGTCGATATTCAATGCGTTGTGAATGATCATGGCCTGGGATAACGCGTAAAGCCGTGGTTCGATTTTCAACCCCCCAGGTCGCATCAGTCGGTGCCCAGAAGCCTGGAATCAGCCGTTTGTAACTGTTGACGGTAGGCGCTAGCATGGCTAAACACTCAGGCATGAGTTGTTGTTGACCTGCTAGAAAATGAGATTGTGTTTTGCTCATGTTGTGTTGTTTAGATGGGTCATGAAAGGCGGAGCCCGAGCCATTTTTATAGCGCAAAGACAGGTGAATATGCCCACTTTGGCCTGGGTAATTGGGTGACCATTTGGCCATAAACGTGGCCAACATGTGGTTACGCTGCGCTAAAATTTTCATGCATGTTTTAAATAAGGCGGCTTTATCTC
>CAISUE010000028.1 GCA_903888615.1 uncultured Gammaproteobacteria bacterium | reverse complement strand
TAACTCATCCCCCTACAGACCGCTCTAGGCTTTATCTCGCAATGCGATTGCCCTGCTAAACCAAGACAGGATTTGCCTTATCCGCATTCAAGCCTAAAGTCACGAGTGCTTCTTGGACAGTCGTCATGGGAATTGCGCCATCATCGGCCAGGGCTTTTAAAGCCGCAAGCGCAATGTAGCGATAATCGACTTCAAAAAAGTGCCGAAGGGCAGCTCGGCCATCGGAGCGACCAAAACCATCGGTGCCAAGGACTGTGAAGCGCGCCGGTATCCATTGACGAATTTGATCAGGGTAAGCTTTGATATAATCAGTAGCGGCAATGACTGGAATGCTTTTATCGGGTAAACATTGCTTAACATAACTTAATCGCGGTGTTTCACACGGGTGAAACAAATTATAACGTTCACAACTTAACGCTTCTTTACGTAATTCATTAAAGCCAGGCGCACTCCAGACATTCGCTGCAATGCCATGCTCATGTTCTAACCAAACAGCGGCTTTTTCCACTTCGCGTAAAATAGTCCCGGAGCCTAGTAGATTAATGTTTAATTGAGCGTTATTAACGGTGCTTTTCGTTAACAAATATAAACCTTTGAGTATGCCGGTTTCAACGCCATCTGGCATAGCAGGATGGGGGTAATTTTCATTCATGACCGTGATGTAATAATAAATACTTTCATCCTTATGCATCATGCGTTCTATGCCATCTTTGATAATGACAGCTAATTCAAATGCATAACATGGGTCATACGCTACACAATTGGGTACTGTGGCAGCCAGTAATAAATTATGCCCGTCTTGGTGTTGTAAGCCTTCACCCGCTAGCGTCGTGCGACCGGCGGTAGCGCCCAGTAAAAAACCTTTGGCACGCATATCACCTGCTGCCCAACATAAATCGCCGACTCTCTGAAAACCAAACATCGAATAAAAAATATAAAAAGGAATCATCGGTACATCATTATTGGCATACGACGTTGCTGCCGCTAACCAAGAACACATTGCACCGGCTTCATTAATACCTTCTTCTAATAATTGACCCGTTGTTGATTCTCGATAACTCATCATTTGATCAGCATCGGTTGGTCGATAGCGTTGTTCGATCGGGGAATAAATACCGATTTGTTTGAATAAACCTTCCATACCAAAGGTGCGTGATTCATCCGGCACAATCGGTACAATCCTGGAGCCAAAAGTTTTGTCTTTAAGCAATAGGCCAAGAATACGCACAAACGCCATGGTGCTGGAAATTTCGCGTTCACCAGTGCCTTTTAATAAAGCTTCAAAAACAGGTAATGCCGGGCTTTGGATGGCTTGGTGCTGATAATGACGTTTGGGTAAATAGCCCCCTAAATCAGCACGGTGCTGTTGTAAATAGTGAATCTCCGAGCTAGTCGCACCCGGTTGATACCATGGATAGTCGGCTAATACATCATCGGTCAAGGGAATTTTCAAGCGATCACGCAAAATTTGTAAACCACTGATATCCATTTTTTTTAAATTGTGAATGGTATTTAAACCTTCACTGGGGAGTAAATAACCCTTGACTGTTTTGGCTAAAATAACCGTTGGTCGACCTGTATGCGCCATCGCCGCTTGGTAAGCCGCATAAATTTTTGCATTATCGTGGCCGCCGCGGCCAAGCGCCAATAATTGCTCATCGGATAAATCTTTAACTAATTCTAGCGTTTCTGGATATTTGCCAAACAAATTAGCCCGAATAAAGGCGCCATCTTGACTCGCTTGATAACTTAAATAGTCGCCATCGACAATTTCATTTAAGCGTTGCTTTAATTTTCCGGTGTGGTCAGCGGCTAATAATGAATCCCATTCGCTTGACCAAATGACTTTAATGACATTCCAGCCAGCACCACGAAAAGTGCCTTCGAGTGATTGAATAATTTTACCATTGCCTTGCACAGGGCCGTCTAAACGTTGCATATTGCAATTGATGACAAAAATCAAATTATCCAAGCCTTCACGTGCTGCAAAGGGTAGGGCGCCTAAGGATTCGACTTCATCGCATTCGCCATCACCTAAAAAAGCCCAGACTTTACGATCTTGATGTTTTAAAAAATCACGGGCGCACAGGTATTTTAAAAATCGTGCCTGATAAATGGCTTGTAAGGGCCCTAAACCCATCGAAACCGTTGGAAATTGCCAAAATGCTGGCATTAACCATGGATGAGGGTAAGAGCTTAAGCCATTTTTTTCAATTTCTTGACGAAAATTCCCCAATTGCGCTTCACTGAGTCGACCTTCTAAAAAAGCTCGAGCATAGATACCAGGTGAAGAGTGGCCTTGGATAAACAAAAAATCGCCTGCACAAGTAGCACTTTTCGCTTTGAAGCAATGATGAAAACCTACTTCATATAAACTGGAAGAAGACGCATAAGTCCCTAAGTGACCGCCGACATCCGGGGTTTGATGACCTGCGTTTAATACCATCATCACAGCATTCCAGCGAATGGCATGACTGATTTTTTCTTCCAATACCAAGTCACCAGGGTAGGCGGGTTGATGTTGATAGGCAATGGTATTGACATAATCCGTGGTAATCGGTGCCATGACGCCATGATGCGCACTGACACCGTTTAAACGATTCAAAAGATATTGAGCGCGATCAGGTCCTTGATGTTTGATAACCGCTTCGATGGCTTCACACCATTCTTGGGTTTCATTGATATTATCATCGGGCTTATTATTTAACAGATCATGATTCATAGCTTAGGTCTTTAAAAGGGATCGGAATAGGTTGATTATCTTAACTAACAGTTTAAAAAAGCATTTTTATCATAGCGAGTACAGCAAATAAACCTAATAGCAAAATTTCCGCATCGCGTAATAACTTAGCATACGTTACATTGGCTGCACTATCGGTTTTTCCTTGATGAGCTGCCTGGGCGCAACTCAATAAAAAGACATGGTTCGCTTGACTATCGGTCATCACTAATTCCCCCCATATTTTTAATGTGGGTTTTAAATCACCGGCAAAACCATAAGCTAAACCAGTGATGCGACAGGGAATCCAAGCTGCTTGTTCAACGAGCCTTTTAGCTATTTCTTGCCAGCTAGGCATTAAGTTGCAAAAAGAAGCATAAAGAAAACAAGTATAAAAGATTAACCCAAAAGAACCTAAAATCAAGTACCAAAAGAGTGGTGTTACGAAATAATAATTCACTTGCCATAAAGCGTTTGGGATAAGACTTACATCCAAGCTTGATGCATAGGGTGTAGCTTGGCGTGCATCTATTAATGAAGGGCGTAATTCAAAACAAACACTTAAGCAAAATAGCATAACCATAATTTGCAAAACAACTGTTAAAGGATAAATGGTTTCTGATAAACTAAGCAATAAAACAGGAATGATCGCTAATAGAATAATACCGCCGAGGCTTTTAAACCAACGGTAGTTAGCAAAAAAATGCACCCATAAATGAATATAGGATCCAAAAAAATGGGTTAATTTAGCACGAGGGATGTGTAAAAACTGTAAAGCGATTAAACAAATAAAGACCACTAACAATTGCATGGCTGCCATCTCGTTTAGACTGGAAAGTGGTCATTGTAACGGATTTAGCAGATTCATCCTAATATATTATTTAATGACAAGGGAGTTAGTATGTGTGCTGTGATTGCCACTCGATTAAGTCATGTTAAACCTTCTGCGACCCTGGCGCTTAATGCCAAAGTGAAGCAATTACTACAGGAAGGCAAAGCCATTGTTAATCTCGGCGTGGGTGAACCCGATTTTGATACCCCTGCGTTTATTAAACAAGCCGCTATTACCGCGATCAATGAAGGTTTTACTAAATATACGGCTGTCACGGGTATTCCTGAATTAAAAACAGCGATCATTGATAAATTAGCAAAAGATAATGGCTTATCCTATGTTCCTCAACAAATCATAGTCTCAACCGGTCTTAAGCAAGCACTGTTTAATTTATTGTTAGCAGTATTAGATCCAGCTGATGAAGTTTTAATCCCAGCACCCTATTGGGCTTCTTACCCTGAAATGGTCGCTATCACGGGTGCTATACCCGTGATTATCGAAGGCGCGTTGACCAATCAATTAAAAATAACAGCGCAACAATTGCAAGCAGCGATTACGCCAAACACGAAATTATTGATTTTAAATAGCCCTTCGAACCCTAGCGGTATGGCTTATACGCATGAAGAATGGCGTGAGCTGGCAACTGTGTTGCAAGCGCATCCGAATATTTTAATTGCTAGCGATGATATGTATGAAAAAATCTATTGGGGTGATACCCCTTTTGTTAACATTTTAAATGCCTGTCCGGAATTATATGCGCGCACGATCGTTTTTAATGGCGTCTCAAAAACTTATGCCATGACTGGCTGGCGGATTGGTTATGCTGCCGGTCCGGCGACTATTATCGAAGCTATGGAACTCATTCAGTCACAAAGTACGTCGGGTGCCAACTCGATTGCGCAAAAAGCAGCGGCGGCGGCGATTTCAGGTCCGCAAGAGGGCGTAGTGACGATGGCTGCTGCGTATCAGGCACGCCATGCGATGGTTTATGAACGCTTAAAAAACATACCGGGTGTAGCGCCTTTATTTTCAACAGGGACGTTCTATAGTTTTCCCCATGTGCAAGGCTTGATCGAGCGTTTGGCATTAGCGGATGATGTGGCATTGTGTGAATTTTTATTGACAGAAGCGGGTGTAGCGGTCTTACCAGGCTCCAGCTGTGGCGCACCTGGCCATATTCGTTTATCGTTTGCGGCAAGTTTAGAATCATTGAACAAAGCATTAGATCAAATTGAGATCGCTATTAACCAACGATTACATTCTCATGTTTAATTTGGCTCTGGGTAAGAAAATAACAGTATTGGGTGCCGGTTCTTGGGGGACTGCACTGGCACTGCATTTAGCACGTAAAGAAATCGACGTGTGTTTGTGGAGTGCTAATATTGAGCAAACTAAAAACATGCAATCCCATCGTTGCAATGAGCGTTATTTGCCAGGTATTGCTTTACCGGCTAACGTGACGTGCACAATAGACTTAAGCATCGCCTTAGCCTTTAGCGACCTGATCTTGGTCGTTGTGCCGAGCCACGCTTTTCGCGCCGTATTAAAAGGCGTTAAGCCATATTGGACAATGAAGCACGCACTTATCTGGGCAACCAAAGGCATTGACCCTGAAACGAATGCTTTGTTAGATAGCGTTGTCACAGACGTATTGGGTGAAATCGCTATTACAGCTGTTTTGTCAGGCCCTAATTTTGCCCGCGAAATAGCGATAGCGTTACCAGCAGCAACGACGTTGGCCTGTGTCGATAATCAAGCGCGGCTTGCTCTCTGTGAACTTTTTAAATCAGATACCCTCAGGGTGTATGGCACACGTGATATTATCGGGGTAGAAATTGCCGGCGCCGTTAAAAATATTATTGCGATTGCAGTGGGCATTTGTGATGGTTTACAGTTGGGGGCGAATGCTAGAGCTGCACTGATTACCCGTGGCTTGGCGGAAATGACCCGTTTAGGCTTAGCTCTGGGCGCTGAAGCAGACACTTTTGTCAGCATGGCAGGTATCGGCGATTTGCTATTGACTTGCACTGATAACCAATCGCGTAACCGTCGTTTTGGCTTGTTAATCAGTCAACACCAAGCGATAAATGAAGTTTTCACGGCTATTGGTCAAGTGGTGGAAGGTTATCACAATGTTCAGCAAGTCTTAGTGTTAGCAGCACGCTATTCGATTGAGATGCCGATTACCGAACAGGTTTATGCTATATGTTACCAACAACTCGATCCAACCGCTTGTGCTCGCGCTTTAATGCAACGTTAACGGCACGTTTTTGGCAGCATTTTTTTGATCCTGCTTCGTTAACGGTGAAATTAAAACATGCGGGTGAGTTGCGAGTGGAAGTATGCCAACAAGGTGTGTGTTTGGCTGATCGAACGATGCTAGAGCCATTGTCTTTACGTAAGCAACACTACTTATGGCGACGGCAAGTTTTGCTAAGTGTCGATAACAGCGTGTGGATTGAAGCACAAACACTACTACCGCTGCTGTCTTTATCGCCTACTGCTCGCCGTTTACTGTTATTAAACGATCGCCCGTTGGGTGAATGGTTATTTCGGGACCCAAACCTACGACGCAGCGATTTTTCAAGGCAGTGGCAACACGCCAATCCTGTGCGTCAGTCACGCTTTGATTATTATCACAGCCCGCTGTATTTACAAGAGATCTTTCATCCTCCGGCGGTTGCTTATTTTTCACGCGGTTAAGTTAACGCTAGGCATTCTTGCTAGTGCGTTAGTCACTTCATTTAACGCAAAATCACGTTTAAGCCAAAGAAAAAAGAATTCTTCGGCTTGCGGCTAATTACGTGGGTGCAGGCGTTTTCATGCCAGGGCTATTTGTCACTAACACGCTGGTTGTCGGATGAAAAATTATCGTACCACTGGCATTTTCATGGGCAGTGCAAGGTGGTCGATTCGTTAAATCAAGCGTTCTAAATACCTTTGTTTTAAAAGCAGTTTCAATTTCAAGAATTTTTTCCGGTGACCAAACAGCCTTGAGTGCCTGATAAAAATGTTTCGTGTTTTCTGGATGATCTGTGGTAAGCAATACGAAATTAATAAATGCGTTTAATTGGATTAACGCACTCACACCATCCAGATGCTTAATGATAGCCTTAATAAATGGGGTTGACTGCCCCAAGCTGTTTTTGTTGTCAAGATTGTTTTCGATTAGGTATGAAAATAATGCGAGTGTGTTTTGTACTGTGTTGGTATTCATGTTTTTCATGCTGGTGATAAGTGCATCGTGTAAGGCGGGCGTCAATGTGATTGCTGCTTGATTAACAGCATCGTTATCTAACAGTAATTGAAAAACTTCAAACGCGTAGGTGCGGATTTCACTGTCACTATTTGCTGTTAATTTTCCTAATGCATTGATGGTTTTAATGTTAGTTATCAATGTCATCTGGTTTTCAGAATGACCCGTAATTACGTTAACCAGAATGTAAAGGGTATTTTTTTGAATATTCACGTGATTACTCGTTAAACATGCTTCAAGTGCTTTAATAAAGGCAGCTTTCTGTCCCAATAAGGTGAAGAAACTTGATTGTTGATGGTACAATTCGCGTATAAAACTCAGACAATGATTTTTCAGTGAAAAATCATTGTCATTTAAGCGTAGAAGAACCGCGTCGATCAATTCAGCATTTGAGCTCAAATTTCGTTGATTGTTAGGATTATCTGTAATAAAAAGTCGCATCATGCCTACAACATTATGTCGCAAAGTCGCATTATTACTGTGTAAATACGTATTCACTAGTTGGGGAAGTGCCGTTTTTTGCCCTAGCAGGGTTTGACAGTGATAGGGTGCCTCAAGCAGTTTGCAAATCGCAAACAGTGAAAATTGTTGCATGTCAATCTGCTCATCTTGTAATCCGTCAATCAACCCATCGATCATTTTTAATAATTGTTGTTCTGAAAGGGGGTGTTTGTTTTCAAACAATTGGATAGAGAGCTTAACAAGGTTTATTTTTATTATGGTGTTATCGCTTGCAAAGCCGTTGATCATTAAGTCAAAGTAGTCAACCCTCTGGGTTAATGCAGTTTGGTTGCTCTTATTATTTAAATATAAAGGTATAAAACTCGTGATCAGTGATACTTGATGCGCTTCTGATAAGTGCTGCTGATTTAACGCACGCAGAAATTCATAGATAATCGTGGGGCAATTACCAATAAGGCTTGCATTGTTTGGATGATCTTGAAGGAATGTAGAAAGTGCATGAGCAGCGGCTTGTTGGTGAAAGGGGTTATCACTTTGGAAAAGCACCCTTAAATTATCGCTTAGTTTCGCTAATTCCTCCTTTGTTAGTATTTTGTTACGGCTAATAGCTTTCTCCCCCCCTAATTCAGCCAGATAGGCATTGGCTTTTTGTGCCATTTTCAACGCTAATTTTTCTAAAGCTTCTCGTGCCTGCGCTTGATAGACGTTATTGTCGTCGGTAGCTTGACAGGCTAGCGCGTGTTGATAATTTTCTTTGATTAATAGCATGAGATCGCTAAAATGGCCATTTTTTAAACTGTAGTTTTTTTCATAGCTTTGCCCCAAGCCAACATAAGCCATCGCACGCGCGTTATCCAAAGCAATAGCTTGGTTAAAGTCATCCATATGCTCTTGTTCAGGTGAATTTTTTAGTTTATAAAAACCTCGACCACAATAAGCTAAGTAAGCAATAGGTTCGTTGCAAGTCGCGTTGGCTAAAGAGATAGCCAGTTTATAAGATTCTAAAATTTTCTTTGGGGTACCATTAGTTTTTTCTAAAAGTTGGGCGGTTTGATAATGATCTTCAGCTGAAAGTAATTTTTTCCCCACTTGGGTAACTGATTTTTTAACTGTATTTGCGTTAGCAATTATCTCGGTTTTGCTAGAAACTGAGGGTGCTTCAGTAGTCACTAACATGGTTTCTACGACAGGTTCTGGATTTAAAAAAAGGTGAATTTTCTTTAAAAGAGTCAGTTGATCGTGATGGCTTTCTGTCGATTGTTGCTGTTCCTTTAGGTAGTGATATAAATCCTTTAATGCCTGATTATTTCTGGAAGGATCATGATTTTGGATTAAAATCCATTCTACTTCAGCTAATGCATAAACTGTTTTAAGATCGGTATTATCAAGTGAGTAAGCTGTTCCTAACGCTTGGCAAGCATCTTTAATAATCGTTGCCAATTCTTTATATTTTTTGGCGTTAAGTGTACCTTTTCGCTGTGTATGATAATAATTTACGTGTTCAATGCCTTTGAGCGTATAGGCTTTGATATAGGTTTTATCAATGTCAATTGCTCGTTGGTAAATAGTTAGCTTTTGTTTACTGGTCATGCTTTCATTCGCACTGCTGCAAATAGTTTCAGCAGTGTGACGTTTTTGTTGCTGTTCTTGATGTAAGCATACAGCTTGTGCTTCATCTGTTAATAGTTGGTCAATTATTTTTACAGTCTTTTGATAGTTTTCTTTATGGATAAAATAATGCCTTAACAGATCGTTTTGAAGAATTTGGCGAAGGCTTTCTTGTATTATGTTAATAAGAAGCTTGAGTTCGCTACTATCACGATTAATAATATCAAAAAAATTATTATAAAGTGTCTTAAGTTCTTCGCTAGGGAATTCACTATCCCACTTTCCCAAGATGCTCGCTAAGCGTTCCATAATGCGCATAATCATAGCAACGTCAGCTATTGGATGGCTCCATAAAATGACCAGCATATTATTCAAGTCTTCCACAGGATGAGTGGTGTTATTGGCTAACAATAATTGTTCCATCAACGCCAGCGCTTCTGGGGTTTTTTTTTGTAATTCTGCACTCTCACTTAAACTGAGTAAATAAAGGAGCTGGCTGTTAAAATATTGGTCAAAGCTGCAATGAGCTTGATAAGCCGCGTCATGCAGTGCAAAGAGAAAATCTACTGCCGAGATAGTGGCAAGCTCACTGGGGTCTTCAAAAATATCTGTCATAAGGGATTGAATGTGATCTGCTGTTTTTGCTGCCGCTAGGCGTTGAGTGATAGATAACGATGAAAACATTTAGTTTTTTCCATTATTAAATTAGTGGGTTAATGATAACGTGGTGGTTACATAACGATAAATTTATTTTGGCTGACATTTTACAAGCGTAAACTTAAGATTTTATGAAGTAAAGTGGACAGATAGTCCAGACTTTCGTGAAGGACAATTGTTAAAAGGGTTTTATTTTGATAATGCTTTATTCTTACGCTAGGCCAAAGGCTTAATAAAATTTAGCCCAGGGTTAAGCGTTGGCGAAACCCTGGGAAAGAAATGTACCTGGGTCTAGCCAAGCAATACTAATTCCTTCACAAAGTGTCTTTTTACTATTTAAAAATAATATTATTGAAACGACACAATGGATAGCTAATCCCCCTTAATTAGACATTAAATACGGTTCGATTTTTGGGGTCCACTTTAATTAAGCCTTTAGCGTTACCAGGAGAGGTTATTAACAAGTGCGAATAAGGGGTTAATAAAAAACCGCTTTTTCTGATCAGTGCTCATTTATGTTAAATAGCCTGCCAAATACCATGCATACAACGCATCGCTTGTATCACCATCGATGCTTTGTGTGAGTATGGCAGTGCGCTCATTGGCAAGTGTTCTTAGCACCGTTTGCATGCCAAGATCGCACGTAAATGCTTCACCATTAATATAAAAAGTCTTATCTGTAAAGAGCATTTGTGTTTTAAGATGGAGCTGAAGGCCTATTTGTTGGGCTTTCATTAAGAATTTTTTTTTCGTTAAGGGTGATGCGGGGGTATCGTAAAAAATATGCGCTTTGGGTTCAGTTAAATAATGACCAACAAACGTTTCCATGTCGTTTTTATCAAAGGATATTTTCTTGATAATAGCCACCATTTGTTGAAGCATAGCTTTTGAGATTAATGCCGGTTGTTTATTCAGCGTTAAATCAGGATCCGTATAAATCCCCTCAAGTGCTAAATTATCGGCTAAAAAATTTAAAAATTCGTATGCTACGTGTTGATGATCGGGGGCGCGAAAGCCAATGGAATACGTCATACTCTCACCCACTGCGATGCCATTATGAGCACAATTCGGCGGTAAATACAGCATATCACCGGGCTCTAGTAACCATTGTTGTGCAGGATTAAAATTTTTAAGGATGGGTAGCGGCATGTCAGGTGCCAAACTTAAGTCCGTTTGCTCAGTAATTTGCCATAAGCGTTGACCACTGCCTTGTAATAAAAATACATCGTAAGAATCGACATGCGGACCGACGCCGCCGCCATCACTGGCAAAACTTACCATTAAATCATCTAATCTCGCTATGGGGATAAAATGAAATGCTTGCAATAGCGTTTGTGCTGAAGACAAAAAATGATTGACATCTTGAACGAGTACAGTCCATGGCTCACGCAATTTAGTAAAGTCTTTTTTAATAAAAGGTCCATGACTAACGATGGGTTTGGGTGGGTTTAATTGAATTAATTTTGCTTGGGCATCAGGGTGACAGGCCAAGGTAATCAATTGCTGTTTAGTCAATAACCCTGTAAAAGCAGGAAAGGCTTGGCGGATCAACAAGGGTTTTTTTTGCCAATAGTCGCGTAAAAATTGGCTCGCAAGCATGCCACCGGGAATAATTTTATTCATAAAGTTTCAATGATTCTTAGCATTAAAAAAAGTAACGCTATCAGCAGATACATACCATAACCCGATTAACGCAGTGCGTTATTTTGGCAAGGCAGCAATAAAATGTCCAGTTATTCACGTCAATTGTAGCATGAAGGATGACGATCCAAATTTTAGCTAACTGGGAACGGGTAATCGCGCCGATACCTGGCCAATGCGGTTTTAAAACTTAGGATAAGTAAAGTTTGATGTTGGATATTTGTTACAATACCAGCTGAAAGCTACAATTTTAACTCATAAATCTAAGGAAATGCGATGAAGTCAGTGATAATTGTTTTTCATAGTGGTTATGGTCATACAAAAAAACAAGCGGAGGCGGTTTATCAAGGGGCGGCCAGTGTGACGGGTGTTACTGCTCAATTGATCGCTGTTGAAGAAATAACAAATCATTGGGAAGATCTCAACGCAGCGGACGCCATCATTTTTGGCGCGCCAACTTATATGGGTAGTTTATCAGCCAAATTCAAACACTTTATGGAAGACAGTTCAAAATTATGGTATACGCAAGCATGGAAAAATAAATTAGCGGCAGGCTTCACCAATTCTGCCAGTTTCAATGGTGATAAAGCCAATACCTTAATAGAATTAGTGACTTTTGCAGCTCAACACGCGATGATTTGGGTACCATTAAGTTTGCTACCCTCCAATAGTAGTAAGTCTGAACGTAATGATTTAAATCGCATGGGTAGCTCTTTAGGTGCGATGGCGCAATCTGATTCAGATGTCAGTGCTGAAATAGCTCCGCCACCCGGTGATTTAGCGACTGCGTCGTATTTAGGTAAACACGTGGCAGAATTAGCCCTGCGTTTTTATTAACCATTTTAGTGGGGTTTTCATGATTAAAACTAAAGCTTATGCTGCATTGACAGAAGTCACAGCCCACACACCGAATGCCTTGGTGGTTTATGACTTTGAACGCCGCGAACCCGGTGCCCACGATATTGTCATTAAAATTCATTATTGTGGGATTTGCCATTCCGATATACACAAAGTGCGCAATGAATGGGCTTCATGGTCTCCTACAACTTATCCGATTGTGCCTGGCCATGAAATCGTGGGTGTGGTAGAACGTATCGGACTTGACGTGAAAAAATTTAAAGTCGGTGATTTAGCCGGTGTCGGTTGCATGGTCAATACCTGTCGTACGTGTGGAAATTGTGCTGCGAATGAAGAACAATTTTGTGAACAAGGCGTTACCTTCACTTACAATTCACCCGATCCTCATGGCCCTGGCATAATGACTTATGGCGGTTATTCCGATCGTATCGTGGTTAATGAAGATTTTGGTTTGCATGTGCCAAGTAATTTAGATTTAGCTGCAGTAGCGCCGTTATTATGTGCTGGCATTACCACGTATTCCCCATTAAAGCGCTGGCTGAAAAAAGGTCAACGCGTCGGTATACTCGGTTTAGGTGGTTTAGGCCACATGGCGATTAAATTGGCGAAAGCGATGGGTGGGGAAGTGACCTTGTTTACTACTTCAAGCAAAAAATATGCTGAAGGTTTACGTTTGGGTGCAGATCACGTAGTGATTGCGACTGATCCTACAGCGCGGATGGCACAAGCCAATCAATTCCATTTACTTATCGATACCATTTCGGGAGATCACGATATCAATGCGTATTTAGGGTTATTAAAACTCGATGGGGTAATGGTAATGCTAGGCCTCCCTGAAAAAGATTTAGCCTTAAAAGTAGCGCGATTGGCGGCGCCTAGGCGAATTTTGACAGCATCGTTAATCGGTGGCATCCTTGAAACTCAAGAAATGTTGGATTTTTGCGCTGTGCATAATATCGTTTCCGACATTGAACTTATTGCCATTCAAGATGTAAATATTGCTTATGAACGGGTTTTAAAACACGATGTCAAATACCGTTTTGTGATCGATATGAGCACGTTAGTTTAACTAAAACAAATGTAAGCACTGCACGCCTGCAGCAATTAAAGCCGTGACCGGTAAGGTTAGCAGCCAAGCATAAGTAATACGATACAGGGTGTGCCACTGGATTTTGTGTTGAGACAGGCCAATGCCGACAATTGCTCCTGTGACAATATGGGTAGTTGAGACGGGAATACCGAGTGCGGTGGCGCCGAATAAAATCAGCGCTGATGAAGTTTCCGCCGCAGCCCCACTGCGGGGTACTAAGGGGGTGATTTGTGTACCAAGCGTGCGAATGATCCGACAGCCTCCCGCTAGCGTACCTATACCAATGATTAAATTACAACTGATGATCACCCACCAGGGGATATAAAAATGGGCTCCGAGCAAGTGATTAGAAAAAAGAATCGCAGCGATAATCCCCATGGTTTTTTGAGCATCATTGGCGCCATGGCCTAGACTCAGCAACGCCGAAGACAGCAATTGCAAACTTTTATCCATAACGGCACTTTTTTTTCTACCTTTAAATAGGCGATTTAATAGCCACAATAATAAACCACTGATACCAATGCCGAGCAAGGGTGACAAAATAATCGCAATAAAGGTTTTTGTTAAACCACTGAACACTAAACTATGCCAGCCATGATGGACAACCGCAGCGCCAACTAAACCACCAATTAAGGCGTGCGAGGAGCTGGACGGCAAGGCAAAAAACCAAGTGATCATATTAAAGCTGATCGCACCGATTAAAGCTGAAAAAATAACATAGGTGGTTAAGCTGTCGGGTGATACTAAACCGATACCAAAGGTATTGGCGACATTTAAATGAAAAAACACAAAGGCAATGAAATTAAAAAACGCTGCCCACAAGACAGCATGAAAAGGTTTAAGTACACCGGTGGTCACAATAGTAGCAATGGAATTAGCCGCATCATGAAAGCCATTGATAAAATCAAATACAAATGCAATCAGGATAACACTATAAATTGCATTCATATTTTTTTTGTGCCTTGATTAACAAATGCCAAGTATAAGGGCATCCTGGTGATCAATTCGTTTAAAGTCTTAATTATTCTATTTTTTTAAGCCAAGCATTTGGCATGTGTTTCGTTGATAAAAAATAATAAGCCTATGGAAATAATCATGATGCCAATTAAAAAGGTAAACGCTATTTTATAATCGGTCATCATGGTTATGGGTGTGCCGTTTTGAATAGCAAGCGTTTTAAAATGCACCAATAATCGACCTAATAATGGTAAAGCCAGCGTAGTTCCCAGCATATCGAACGTATTGATAACACTCAATGCGGTTGCTGCTTGTTTGAGTGAATGAATTTCATAAATAATCGAAAAAGCCGGTAAAGAACCGCAACTGAAAAAACCAAAATTAACTAATAAGATACCTAACATCGCAAAATGGGTTATCGGTGCATAAATAATCAATGCCAATAGCAGCGGCGAAAAAATAGCCGCACAGATCATTGGCGGAAGGCGTCGTTGCAAATAATCTGACCACCAACCCCAAAAAGCTGAACCGATGGCCATCCCGATAAGAATTAATGAAGTCATTTTTGCTGCCATAACCTCATCAATAGACAGCTTCGCCATTAACAATGGTATACCATAAAGGCTGCATAAAACGGTTGTTGAGATGGATAAAATGCCCGTATAAAGTGCGACCAACCACAATTGTTGGTTTTTAAAAATCGTTGCTAAGTTAACGGTGGGTTGAAATGTTTTGGTCTGTTCTGAAACCATGGTGTGGGGGTGGTTTTGAATCAGGCTCCAAATAGCTATTGTTAATACACAACCGAGTAACCCCAAAATGAACATGCTGTTACGCCAACCTAGATGTGCTACTAATTTCACAAAAGGTGCTTCGCCCAGGATAGCGCCCAATAGACCAATGGTCGACAATAGACCGACATATAAAGTAAAATACTTTTTTGGAAACCAATGACCCATTAATTTGAGTGAACCTATAAATACAAAAGCTGAACCGATCCCCATAATTAAGCGTGCTATGGAAGTGATATAAAAATGCGGAGCAATAGCAAACACCAAACAACCGCTGGCACAAGCCATGCAAGCAAACGTCAATAACCGGTGAGGGCCAAAGCGATCTATCAATATCCCTGCAGGGATTTGCATCAGCGTATACGTTAAGAAAAAAGCCGCTGATAACAACCCCAAGCGATGGTCATTGACACTAAATGTATGCACTAAATCAGTCGCTAGTCCATCTGTAGAGACTTGCAAAGCATATTGATAGCAATAAAAAAAACTGCAGAGGGAAAAAATAAGCCAGGCACGTATGCTTTGCTTGTTATCAACTTTCATAGACTATGATCTGAGTATTGGAATAATTGGCAGTTAACTTTGTGAGTTTAGCTGATTATTCAGCATTAATGGTTCATAAAGCCTTAAGTTTAAACCTTTATCATTAAAAAAACCTAAATGAATAATGTTAAACTAAATTGAGAATTTTTCATCATGATAAATAACAATAGATTATTTTATAATTCCTTGAGTTGCCTTGCTTGGGTAATAGTTGCATTTTTAATAATACCAAAAAATGTTTATGCTGATAATCCAGATAATCCTGCCGTTTGGGCAAATACCTGCACAAGCAATGGCGGTAAAATCTTAAGCTTAGCCATTCAATTTGATCATCAAAAAGTCAGCGGCTTGACCAGAGATTTTTGCGAATTTAATTCCAACACGATCGTAGGATTAGAAGTTTTATCAAAAAGCACGCCAACGCTTGCGGCAACGTTTGTTCAAGAACTGTATATTAGTCCAATAAAACCGATTCCTGCCCCTTCAGGCAATCCTGCTTATGATGTTTGTTTAGAATTAAGTGGTACTATGAGTATTAATAATGACGCCACCAGTGGTTATTATGTCCCAGGTGGACAAATGAGTATGTGTGTGTTTGGTGATGGCTCTATGCTGGATGCGCAAAGTTTACTTTACTTAGCATCAGGTTCTGAACCTGATGCTAAGGCATTGATTACCTCCACACCCTTGCCGATCGTCATACCCGATATTTATGCAAAACGTCCCGCTATTGAATAGCATTAAGAAAAAAAATTCACAAAAATTCATGCTAATTACGTGAGTTTTTGTGAAATTTATGCTATTTTACCCAGCTAATTTATTCACTAGACATTTCAACAAGGAGATTGTTATGGTTACTGTTGCTCGTGTTAAAGCAATTAAAGTCGCATTAAAAAAACCACAGTTAATGGCTGAAATTGCCGGTTTGACAGAATTATCCAAAAAAGAAGTGGCTCAGGTATTTGAAGCATTAGCTGAAATTATTCACGGTCATTTGAAAAAAGGTGGCGCCGGTGAATTCACGATGCCTGGCTTACTGAAATGTAAAATTAAGCGTAAACCTGCCACTAAAGCCCGTAAAGGCATCAACCCTTTTAATGGTGAAGAAATAACCTTTAAAGCAAAACCAGCACGTAATACCGTAACAATTCGTCCATTGAAAAAATTAAAAGAAATGGCTGAATAATTTATCATTGGGAAAGAGGAAGGGCGCTTGGTAGCGTCCCTTACGTGTTTTTACTGAAATAAAAATAAACGCCCAAAATTAAAATAATGATCGGTAAGAAACCGGTGCGACAGATTTCAAATAAAACTATCCAACCGTTCAGAAAGTTTCATTCGCCAATTGCACACTCACGAATATTAATTTTTTGCACCTCGATGTTAATTGGATCGCTATGAGCGCCTCATAACGCTATTGCTGACACAAAACAAGCGCTTAAACTTGTAAGATTTGCAATAAATCAGCGCCATAAGCCTCTAATTTTTTAATGCCAATACCGGCAATCGCACTTAATTCCTTCAAGGATTGTGGCATGGTTTCAGCCAGTGCTGTTAAAGTACTGTCGTGAAAAATAAGATAAGCCGGCAAGTTGTTTTTAGCTGCAGTAGCACTGCGCCAAGCTTTCAAGGTTTTTAAACAATCGACACTGTCATCATCCAAGTTAGATCGAGCCGTTACATTTTTTACCGTGGTTTTTTTGCCTGAGGCTTTATGTTCAGCTCGCAAATGAATCGGCACTTCGCCTTTTAAGATGCCGCGCGCGCTTTCAGTCAATTTTAACGTATTAAAAGCGGTTGCATCGACTCGCACGGCGCCAGTGGCCACTAATTGCCGTAAAATACTGCGCCATTGTTGTTCGCTTAACGTGGCACCAATGCCGAACGTGCTGAGTGATCCGTGACCAAATTGTTGTACTTTATCATTTAATTTACCACGCAAAACATCAATCAAATGACCAGCACCAAAACTGAGATTAGAATGTTTTTCAATCCGATAAATACAACTTAATAATTGTTGGGCGGCAACCGACGCATCCCAAATAGCGGGCGGATTTAAGCAATTATCACAATTACCACAAGCAGCGCTGGCTTCATCAAAATACTGTAATAAGCGCACGCGGCGACAATCGGTAGCTTCAGCCAGTGCTAACAACGCATCCAATTTGCCGCGTAAGGATTGTTTAAAGGCCTCAGAACCGACACTTTCATCGATCATCCGGCGTTGATTGACAACGTCTTGCAAGCCGTAAGTCATCCAAGCATTGGCATTATCACCATCACGACCCGCACGACCTGTTTCTTGATAATAACTTTCAATATTTTTAGGTAAATCTAAATGGGCGACAAAACGCACATTGGGTTTATCGATACCCATGCCAAAGGCAATCGTGGCAACGATGATTAAGCTATCTTCGCGTAAAAAGCGATTTTGGTGCAGCGTGCGATTTTTGATGTCTAAGCCGGCATGATAGGGTAGGGCATGGAAACCTTCTTGTGTTAACCACAGTGCGGTTTCTTCGACTTTTTTACGTGATTGGCAGTAAACGATACCCGCATCGTCTACATGTTCAGTGCGAAGAAAATGCAGTAATTGTTTGCGTGCTTCCGTTTTAGATGCCACATGGTAGCGAATATTGGGGCGATCAAAACTGCTGATGAAACAATGGGCTTGTTCGAGTTGCAAACGTTCAATGATATCTGCGCGAGTAATACTATCGGCAGTGGCTGTCAAAGCGATCCGTGGTACACCGGCAAAGCGTTCGGCAAGTAAGCTTAGCGATCGGTATTCGGGCCTAAAATCGTGGCCCCATTGACTAACACAATGGGCTTCATCGATAGCAAATACACTTAATTGCCGTTTTTCATGTAACGCTTCAAGAATGGCTAAAAAACGCGGGGTGGTCAACCGCTCTGGTGCGACATACAATAAAACCAATTGCCCTTGCAGCAATTGTTGCTCGACATAGCGACTCTCGGCAGCATTTTGACTGGAATTTAAAAACGCTGCATTAACCCCAGCAATATCGAGCGCCCCGACTTGATCATGCATCAATGCAATCAAGGGAGAAATAACAATGCAGGTTCCTAAGCCTTGTCTAAAGCGGGCGATGGCTGGGATTTGATAGCATAGGGATTTACCGCCACCTGTTGGCATCAATACTAACGCATCACCATTAGCGATGACATGGTCAATCACGGTTTGTTGGGCACCACGAAAGCGTGGATAACCAAAAACTTCTTGTAAAATGTCTTGAGCGATACTCGTGGTCAAAAACTTAAACCTTTTTCAAAAAACACGTTTTGAGAACCATCATGGTTTTGCCATCGCGGTATTCAATTTCTTCAGAATCAGAGGTAGTGCGAATATTTTTAACCAGCAAGCCTCTTTTTAACACCATTGAAGAACCTTTGACTTTTAAATCTTTGATGACGTGCACCGAATCGCCATCATTGAGGGCTGTACCGTTACTGTCTTTGCAATCCATAAAATTCTCATCCTATTTATTAATGATAAAGCGTATTATACGCAATAATGGCCAATGCTAACGAGAATGAATGGTATTGACACTTTTTAACTTAAGCGAAGGTGAGAAGCGTCTAAAGCACACCAGTAAAAGTAACATCAGCTTGCTGCGAGAGTAACTAACCCCACCCACATCCTGTAATGTTTATTACAGGATGTGGGTGGGGGCTTTCTACGTAAACTTTATTCAACAAAATAGATTATTTTATGACTGCGATCACTTCATCACCCAAACCTCTTTTTGATACCTTAGCCAATGTCGGTGCACTTTACAAAGACCTTCAGGGTAATGCAAATGCGCATCGGCAAATATCAGCTTGGTTAATGCAATGCTTCGGTGAAGCAAAAATTCCTTTACCAGCCTTTGTCGTGAGTGAATTTCATTGGGCATTAAATTTCTTATACAGTTATCGCGGCAGCCAAGATACATTTAACGGTTATCGTCGTGAACTTGAACGCTTTATCAGTTGGAGTTGGTTTGTTCGCAAAGCCTCTGTACTGCAATTGAAACGCTTAGATATCGAGGCATTTATCGAATTCTGTCAAAAACCGCCACTATGTTGGATCGGCACGAAAACGGTTGCTCGATTTAATGATCGTGATGGTTTACGCTTAGCCAACAGTGAATGGCGGCCTTTTATCGTCAAAGTTTCTAAAGTGGCTTTTCAAGATGGTAAACTGCCCGATAAAAAGTACTTTAAATTATCGAATACCGGCGTCAAACAAGTATTTGCCATTTTGGGTAGCTTTTACCAATTTTTGATTCAAGAAGAAGCAACTCAAATCAATCCATTGCTGCAAATGCGACAAAAAAGTAAATTTTTACGTAAAGAGCCATCGGTTAAGCAAATTCGTCGCTTATCGGATACTCAATGGCAAACCGTGCTAGCTACCGCAACGCAACTGGCTGATCAAGAACCCAAGCAATATGAACGCAGTTTATTTATGTTGCAGTGTTTGTGTGCAATGTATTTACGTATTTCAGAATTGGCCGCTAGCGATCGCTGGACGCCCACAATGGGGGATTTTTTTAGAGATGCCAATAAGGATTGGTGGTTTAAAACCGTTGGCAAAGGCAATAAACTCCGTCAAATCGCCGTCAGTGATCCGATGTTAGCCGCGTTAAAACGTTATCGCACACACCTGGGTTTCTCGCCCCTACCTGCTTTTGACGAACAAAGTCCTTTGATTGAAAAAGCCACGCAGGCAGGTAAAGCGATGGGTAGCACGCGCCCTATTCGTAAACTGATCCAGCAGTGTTTTGATTTAGCGGTCGAACAACTCAAAAAAGAACACAAGCTTGAAGAAGCTAACCTGTTGCGTTCTGCTACCGTCCATTGGCTGCGACACACGGGCATTTCGGATGATGTCAAACGCCGTCCACGTGAGCATGTGCGCGATGATGCTGGCCACAGTTCTAGCGCTATTACTGATCGTTATATCGATGTAGAATTAAAAGAACGGGCCGCATCCGCAAAAGGGAACCCTACAAGGCAAAATAACTCTTGATACCGACTAAAAACATTTGCACTGCTAACGTCGCTAAAATCATGCCCATCAAACTTTCTAAGGCACTGATTAATTTTTGCCCAAGTAATTTTTGCAATTGTGAAGCAAATAATAAAATCACCATAGTAACCAAGGCTGACAAACTCAAAGCGCCCCACCACAGCAACATGTGTTTGGGATATTGATCGGCCATTAAAATTAAAATCGCCATAGTGGATGGACCAGCGATAAACGGTATAGCCAATGGTACAATGAAAGGTTCGTGCAACGGCGCCGCACGAACTGCACCCTCATCGGGTGGGAAAATCATTTTAATGGCAATTAAAAATAGAATGATCCCGCCTGCTATACCGAGTGCTTCGGTCGAGACAGCGAAAAGCTTTAAAATAGCATGGCCACTGAATAAAAAAACCGTCAATATGCCATAAGCGATCACACTTTCTCTGCAAATAATGACCCGCCGGCGGTTTGGCTCGACTTGCCGTAACAGCGATAAAAAGACTGGCACATTGCCGACAGCATCCATGACTAAGAAAAACGTGATAAAAGCGCTAAAAAATGTCATGAATCAACCCAAAAGGCTTAAATGAATGTCGATTGTACCATGCCAACTCAGGTTTTACTTCTCTAACAAACCAGGCTATGATGGAGCCATTCGGTTAGGCTAAGCTTAAGCTTAGTACTATTATAATGATAAAAACGTATTTTGAGAGTAAGCTATGCCACATGTAATCCGTGTCGAAAAAAATCATCTGGGTAATGACTATATTGCCACTGACCCACACGGCAGTAGCGAATTACTTGAGCAGATGTTGGCTAAATTACAACCCCATGATCGATTATTTCTTTGTGGGGATTTAATCGATCGCGGTACTAATAGTTTAGGTGTGATAAACGCTATTCAAGCATTTCAAAAAGATCATCCTAATCGATTATATTTTATTCGTGGTAACCATGAAGATATGGCGCTGGAAGCTATCAAAGCTATTGAGATTAAAAATGCGCTAAATAAAGATCTTGACCCTAAACAGCCTGCACCTAGTAATGAAAAATCTTTTTTTTCATTACTTTCATCACCAATACCGCCACTAGCTTTTGCTAAACATAAAGTTGCAGAAACCATTTCATGGTCTGATCAAAGCTATTGGAGTAGCCTAAGTGTTGAGAAAAAAAACTGCACTCTTGAAAAATTTAACCAGCTTGATATGCTATTAGAGCAGAAAAGAAAATGCTCCTACAAAGAAATTGCTCGCAGGTTTGACGAAATTTTAGCTAAGGCTTCCCAACCTGAATATGCTTTATTACACGCTTATTATGACTCTATGATTAATGGTGGAGAATGGCTGTTAGCGCGTAATGATACTCAGTTAAGCGAAGTTACTGCCTTTATTGCTCCCGCACCGTATTGCCTATTGATAGAAAGTTCTTCTGCCTCTGAACCTGCAGCTATTCTTTTTCATGCCGACCAACCTTGTCCGACTGAAAGATTAATAGACTTAGCGCAATCTGATAAAGACTTAACGCCAGATGAAATAATGTATATCACGTGGGCTAGAGCTGAACATTCTAAATCTATAATCACTTATGATTCTAAAAGAACTGCAACGTCACCCATCGCTTTTTGCGGCCACTCACCTCACGATGCAATTAAAGTCAGAACTGATACCAATACGGTTAATTTGGATATTGATTCAGCCAATACCGATCGCGCTTTATTAGTCAATTTTACTTTAGGTAAAGTAGAGATTGCAGAGAAACCTAACCTATTAACACCACAGAATTATCTTAAGTTAGAAGATTGCCAATATGATCAAAGAAACCATTATAGGGCTATAACCGATCATTATAAAATTGCTAGTGATGCGAATGCTATTGCTCTTGCTATTCATCACAATAAACGTCCAGAAGAAATCGTTGAATTTAACAATAAATCTGAAGCAATTAAAACGGAATATAAAGAAAAT
>CAISUE010000027.1 GCA_903888615.1 uncultured Gammaproteobacteria bacterium | reverse complement strand
GCTGACGACAGCCATGCAGCACCTGTGTTCGAGTTCCCGAAGGCACTCCCGCATCTCTGCAGGATTCTCGACATGTCAAGACCAGGTAAGGTTTTTCGCGTTGCATCGAATTAAACCACATACTCCACCGCTTGTGCGGGCCCCCGTCAATTCCTTTGAGTTTTAGCCTTGCGGCCGTACTCCCCAGGCGGAGAACTTAACGCGTTAGCTTCGACACGGAGGAAGCAAGTCCCCCCTCATCCAGTTCTCATCGTTTACGGCGTGGACTACCAGGGTATCTAATCCTGTTTGATCCCCACGCTTTCGTGCCTCAGTGTCAGTATGGTGCCAGGTAGTCGCCTTCGCCACTGGTGTTCTTTCCGATCTCTACGCATTTCACCGCTACACCGGAAATTCCACTACCCTCTCACCTACTCTAGCTGCCCAGTATGCGTTGCCGTTCCCAGGTTAAGCCCAGGGCTTTCACAACGCACTTAAACAGCCACCTACGCACCCTTTACGCCCAGTCATTCCGATTAACGCTCGCACCCTCTGTATTACCGCGGCTGCTGGCACAGAGTTAGCCGGTGCTTATTCTTAGGGTAACGTCAGGGTTCATGGTTATTAACCACAAACTTTTCCTCCCCTACAAAAGAGCTTTACAACCCGAAGGCCTTCTTCACTCACGCGGCATTGCTGGATCTGGGTTGCCCCCATTGTCCTACATTCCCCACTGCTGCCTCCCGTAGGAGTCTGGGCCGTGTCTCAGTCCCAGTGTGACTGGTCATCCTCTCAGACCAGTTACAGATCATAGCCTTGGTAGGCCTTTACCCCACCAACTAGCTAATCTGACATAGGCTCCTCCAAGAACGCAAGGCCCGAAGGTCCCCTGCTTTGGTCCGTAGACATCATGCGGTATTAGCTAAAGTTTCCCTTAGTTATCCCCCACTCTTGGGCAGATTCCTATGCATTACTCACCCGTCCGCCACTCGTCAGCGCCCGAAGGCCTGCTACCGTTCGACTTGCATGTGTTAAGCATGCCGCCAGCGTTCAATCTGAGCCAGGATCAAACTCTTTGATTTGAAACCTGTCTGCCTCTATCGTCAATACTTAAGGAAAAGTATGGCTTCAAAAGGGCTTTATATTTGATTGACTCACATGACGATTTTTTAAAATCATCCGTGGTCGCTCACATCTATTGTGAGCTAGACCGAAGTCTAGCTCGACTAAAAAGTCGATGCAAGCGCCCACATCTATTGCCTATTTGGCTTTCTTTTTCTATCTTTTTAAAGAGCTCGTTGACTTGTGTGTGCAACGAAAGAGGGGCTATTCTACACCATTTTTGCCCCTTGTCTACGTTTTATTTCACTGATGGGTGAAATAATTGCGATTAATTTAAAATAGCGCCTTTATTCAATGGGTTATCATAAGCATTAACTGAAGTTATATGCGCTATTTTATACAAAGGGGATCTTAACGGTTAGTTGCTATAACGAAATGAATCCACGTTTTCATGAGAAAGAAGCATTATTCACTGACGTGAAAGCAGGTGTTATGGCATCGATTTTATAAAGTTCCAATGGCATTAAACCCTGCTGGCTTGCTGCACTCATTTCAATACTCGATGCGGGTGGCGGTAATACAGCTTCTTTTTTAAGAAATCCTTTTGCCCATTTTCCACCTAAGGTTGACGTTGATGATGAAACACACCTTTTTAAGGATGCTATTTGCTTGATGACATGCGCCGCTAAAGGATAACCGGAGTTTTTATCAAAATAAGTGATTTCCTGCCGACTGACTAACTTACTCTCCCAATAAGTTCTACCATAATCAACCCCCAATTGTTCCTTAGCCGCAATATCGCGTGTAGTCATAACACAGCTAACAGGAAATCCTTGCGCACTGATGAAATCAACAAAAATCGTATTAGCAGAAGCAATCGGAATCTCTTCATTAGCCATCGCACTTTTTATTTCAGGCAGTTGTTTAAACTGACTATTAAAGCGTATATGATTTTTCATCGCAGACTTTATCGATTGTAAGTCAGTCTCATAAAGAAAATCTTGGCTTCCTTCAGGCAATAACAACGTACAATTATAAAGAAGGGCTAGTTGTTGTAAACAGGAAAAATCAGCTTGATCAATGCGTAAAATAACATTATCGACATCTTCAGGCATATGCTGAATAAATCGCGCCACACCGCCCCTAATAGCGGCATTGATTTTTAAACCTTTCGACTCGTCTATCGTGACTAAATAATCCGCATTCGATGCCGCTTTTACAGCTTGAGGCCACTTTTCATGCTGCAGGAGAGTAATAGGTATATCAAGGTCTGCACCATCAATCCTTTCAAATTGACCTGCATATAAGGCAATTAAGGTTCCACAAGGGATTGCTTGGGCAGTGAAAAGGCCATGACCCACCGCTGCATTTATCTTACAAACAACCAAGGAATCACTCAGGGGGTTTTTCAAGCGGTCAAGCGCTTGTTGGAGTAAGGTTTGATCTTTTACTGAAAAGGTTAGTTTTTTTATAGAAGCATCATCAGACGCCTTGTCATCCACGGTAATATTTTCATTGTGTTCAAAACAAAAGCGCTCGATGATCGCGTCCCTAAAAATTTTTCTTTGCGAAATATTGTCGGCTGTCAAAGGACATTCAGCAACACTTAAATAGTCAGCAGCAGAAGGAATTTCGGGGAAAAGTTTAGGCATGTGTCATCTCAAGTGGCTTATCATTAGGCTGCCAGTATAATGCGACACTATTAAGGCTTTATTAAAGGTTTCCTGGGGTTGCGCTATCGCTTAACCCCAGGCTGAAGCGTTAAAGGCCTTCGGCCTTAGGGGTCTTTTTTGTTCGCCTAAATCCGCTCTAGCGTTTCCATTTCAAATGCGATTACCCTGTTAGCGTTTTTTGATCATGCTAGGGGGCTTTGAGTAAATTTTTACTGAAGTAGACCAACGGTTAAACCGAATTTAACCTAAACTTAAACCGGCAGCTTTATGCAAACGCTCATGCACTGCATACCATGCAACTGTAGTAGGTGGTAATTCCACTAAAATACGTGCGCACCTTTGCTGATCTAAGTGATGCAGTGCACGGTATAAGTCACGCGCATACTCGGCAGGATGAGAACTCAAGCGTTGCACCTTGGCAGCGCTCGACCAAGCAATGTCACAACTATAGGTAATGAACCCAGTGGTCGCCAAATCCATAACCGACCACTCGGTGGCTAGACGCTCATGCGTCAGTAATTGACAGTCCGCTTGCGGGGCATAATGTAGGTAATGTGAACCGGGGCGTTTGATTTCTGAAGCTGCATGGTAATTAACCCTTTGCCCAAGCACTGTTGAAATCATTTCAGCACTGAGCATGCCAGGCCGTAGAATACTCACTTCTCCTGAACTGCAATCGATGATAGTTGATTCGATTCCTATCTGAGCAGGCCCGCCATCGAGGATCAATAATTCAGATCCCAAAGAGTGTTCGACATGTTGTGCTGTCGTTGGACTAAGTTGCGTATAAAGGTTAGCAGAAGGAGCCGCTACACCACCGTTAAATTGCTTTAATAACGCCAGTGCGGCGGGATGATTGGGAATACGTAAAGCAATGGTTTCTTGACCCGCCGTGACGCAACGCGGCACCCACGGCGCTTTCTTTAAAATCAGCGTCATTGGCCCTGGCCAAAAAGCGGCGGCCAAACGATAAGCTAAGTGGGGAACATGCACCGCCCAATCGTTTAATTGCGCCATCGATCCGATATGAACAATCAAAGGATTTGAGGTAGGGCGTTGTTTAAGAGCAAAGATTTTAGCCACCGCTGTCGCTTGACTGGCGTCAGCGGCAAGGCCGTAAACGGTTTCTGTTGGAATGGCAACTAAGTCACCACGTGTCAATAAAGCGATAGCTTGCGCTTGTGCAGCTGGCAAATACGCATCAACGATCATTACTGTGCGTCGAGTTGACTTACGATCGATAGCATCGCCAGTGCAGCATCAGCTGCATCAAACCCTTTATGACCGTGCTCACCACCGACTCTGGCATAAGCCTGCGCTTCATTTTCGGTTGTCAATACCCCGAAAATCACTGGGATAGTAAAATCCAGCATCACTTGCTGACAGCCTTCACTCACTTGCGCACAGACGTAATCATAATGACTGGTATCGCCGCGAATCACCGCACCCAGTGCAATAATCGCATGGGCTAATTGCTGCTCGGCCAGTAATTTAACCACCAACGGAATTTCAATGGCGCCAGGCACCCAAATCACTTGAATATGACTCGCAGGAATACCCGCTTGGCTTAAGCGTTCAAGAGCACCCGTTAATAACGCCTGGGTAATTTCACTATTAAATTCAGCAACGACAATGGCTAGCTGTGCTTGCTTTAATCGTTCAGGATTGTTGTGGGCACGAAGTACTTTAATCATTACTACTCCCTCAATTAGGGTTTTATTTATGCCAAATGGCCGAGTTTAACACTTTTTGTCGTCAGATAAGCATGACTGAAAACATTGGCTGCCATCGTCAACGAACGCCGTTGCACCGTTAAACCACAACGTTCAACATCGGCAATTTTATGGGGATTATTGGTCAATAATTGCACTTCTTTAATGCCGAGTGCTTTCAATACATGGGCCGCGGCTAAATAATGGCGCTGATCGGCTTTTAAACCTAAGGCCAGATTTGCATCAACCGTATCATAACCGAGCGTTTGCAATTGATACGCTTTCAACTTATTGACAAAGCCCACACCCCGGCCTTCTTGTCGCAAATAAATAAGCACCCCTTTTTCGACAGCCAGTAACTGCAACGCGGCTTTTAATTGTTCCCCACAATCGCAACGCTTCGAACCAAAGACATCCCCAGTCAAACATTCCGAATGAATGCGCACTAACACGGGCGTATTGGGATTAAAATCGGGATGCTTTAAGACCACGATATCGTGCGGATCTAAAAAACTTTCAAAAGCGGCAATTTCAAAGGTATCATTATCCACCGTTGGCAATGCCGCAGTGACGACTTCATGCGCCAAAATCTCATGGGTTAAACGATGATCAATAATCGCTTGAATAGTGATACGAGGAATCCCATGTTGAGTTACAAAAGCTTGCAAATCCTTACCGCGGGCTGAATCACCCTCGACATTTAATACTTCACAAATCACTGCCGCTTCACGAACTCCACACCAGCGTGCTAATTCAATACTCGCTTCGGTGTGTCCAGCACGGCCAAGAACGCCTTGCGGATGGGCTCGCAACGGAAACACATGGCCAGGGCTGACATAATCAGCGGTTGAAGCATAATCTGCCACCACCGTACGAATCGTGTGAGCGCGATCAGCTGCGGTAATGCCGGTGGTGACGCCTGTTCGCGCTTCAATCGAGACGGTAAAAGGCGTCTGAAAACTGGTTTGATTATTCTGTGTCATTAACGGCAATTGCAATTGATCAACAAGCTTAGGCGCCAGGGCTAAACAAACCAAACCACGGCCATAGGTAGCCATAAAATTGATTTGTTGCGCCGTGATCGTGGCGGCTAAATAGACTAAATCGCCTTCATTTTCACGCGATTCGTCATCGGTCAAAAGGATCGGCAAGCCTTTTTGCAGCGTTTCAATAACAACACGTAATGCTGGTGAAAAATTCATATTATTTGTATTCTAATTGTCGTACTACATAGCGGGCTAAATAATCGTATTCCACATTGAGTTGATCGCCAACAACCAGCGCACCCAAAGTGGTAAATTTTAATGTGTGCGGAATCAACATGAGATCGAAAGAATGATTGCTTACCGCATTCACCGTCAAACTCACCCCATTGATTGTGACACTGCCTTTACGACAAAAATAGCGTAAAGCACCGATCGGTAAAGTACCGATTGTCATCAAGAGAAATTCGCCTTGCCAAGAACACTGTAACAATGTCCCTTTAGCATCGACATGCCCGGTCACGACATGCCCGCCAAAACGATCAGTCAGTGCCATCGCCCGCTCAAGATTGACGTGGCAACCGATCGTGAAATCATTCGCTGTCGTTATTTTTAAGGTTTCAGGTGAAATATCGCAAGCAAATTTCATGTCATCGATCGAGGCAACAGTCAAGCAAATACCATCCACTGCAATACTTTCACCCAATTGCAGATCGGCAAATTCACTCAAAATCCATACACGCAACCCTACCGTTTGCTTTTCAACCGCAATAATTTGGCCACAATGGTCGATAATGCCAGTAAACATCAAAACTCCAAATGTAAAGCGATATCATCACCCAAAGGTAACCAATGATGTCGCGTGGCATCTTTAAAAAAATGTGCCGAAGTAAAGGCTGCGTGAGCATCTGCCCCTGCCCACCACGGCGCAATATAACAATAAGCTTCATTGAGCAAGCCTAATTTAGCAAAACTCTTAAATAACCTACCACCGGCTTCTAGCCATAAATCGTGAAAGCCTAACTCCCCTAACGCTGCCAAACTTATCGTTAAATCCAAGTGCCCAGAGTGATCTAAAGGAACAGCTATGAGCATTGCCCCTTGAGCTTTTAACAATGCCAATCGCGCAGGATTCGCCATCTTCCCATGCACAATATAGAGCCGACTCGTTGTGCGCCACACCTTAGCCTCTAACGCTAAGGTCGCATGCGCATCTAAAATAATCAAGGGTTTAGCAATGGCGTCGCTATCGGCTAAACGCACATTTAACTGAGGATTATCTTGCTGGATGGTTTTAACAGACGTAAGAATGGCTTCGTGCTTCAATCGCTGTTGATGGGTAAATAGTTGTGCTGCTTGGCCAGTGATCGCTAACGTTTGACCATTGATGCCCGCTGTTTTACCATCGAGGGTCATGGCTAATTTACCACACAGCCACGGCATACCGCTTTGCAACAAATACCGATAACTGCCATAAAATTGTTCGATTTCCATCACCGATAATTGCTGACAAACAATATCGCTAGCCGCCAATCTTGCCGCCCCTTTTCCTGCCACTAAGGGATTGGGGTCCGTTTCACTAAACACGACCCGTTTTACCCCGGCTTGCATAATAGCGTCAACACACGGCGGCGTTTTCCCTGTATGGCAACAAGGCTCTAGCGTCACATACAATGTAGCGCCCATAGCAACTCCCATCGGCAATTGGGCTAAAGCTGCCACTTCGGCATGCGCTTCCCCTGCCAACCAATGGGTGCCTGTGGCAATAATATGACCTTCTTTAACCACTACCGCGCCGACAGCAGGATTAGGTGCAGTAAAACCTTTACGACGCTTGGCTTGCAAAAACGCTTGCGTTAAAAAATGCGCATCTTCGATAGAGGTTGGCATGGCTAAAATTACGTCCGGTAAAAATCTTTTTGACGCAAATGACGTAATAGGACGTCAAAAAAATAAGGATCTTTTTTTGTTAAATAGGCTGCCAATAAGTGAATGATAATGAATATCGGCAATGTCATCAACGCTTGCAAGCCTAAGACAAAAGCCGCACACAACGTCCCATTCAAAATAGCAAAGCGTCGTGGCACACCTGTCATCAATAAAGGTTGTGTCAATGAATTATGGATACTGATGCGATAGCCAGGAATAGACATTTAAATCACCGAGCCGCCACTAAAGCCAAATAACGTCGTTAATAAACTTGATGCGGTAAAAGCAATCGATAAACCAAAAACAATTTGAAATAATTTACGCATCCCACCCCCAGCTTCACCAAATGCCATGCCTAAACCAGCAATCACAATCACGATCACCCCGAGAATTTTTGCAACCGGGCCACTTAACGAATCGAGAATTTTTTGTAACGGACTTTCCCACGGTAAACCCGTAGAACTCGCAAAGGCTGACAATGTCACTAGATTAAAGCTTAGTAATGTCGCCCATTTAAGACTGGCATTTTTAAAAAGAGTTTTCATCTAAATAAATCCTTGAGTAAGCAATTCTGAGTTTGAACTATAGCATAATCACAGGCAGATTCGTTTTTGCATATACAAAATCAAGACGCAGAAACTAACGGCTAGTGTCCTTCCAACCAATGGCGAGACTCGAAGGATACCGCAAATCAATATAAGCAATTTGATCTATCTTCGGCGCTAATTGTTGCGCATAAATTTTTAAAAATAATTGTAAACGTTCTGTCACGTTAGTAGCACCCAACATCAGCACCAAACCATTATTCAACATCACTTCGTAAGAAAAACGCGGGCTCAAACTTAAGCGCCAAATTTTCAAGCCTACTGGATTCAATAAGTCACTCATTACGCAATAACTTTGCCATAAAAACAACGCTTTATCCGGTGGACCCAAGAGTAAGGGCAGCGCCATGACATGCGTCAATGACGGCGGCGAAAATATCAAACCATCACGCGTCAAGACCAAACCTTGATTAAAACGTGCTACCGGTTGCATCTCAGTCAAATGCACTACGAGGGTATTGGGCCACGCTCTTTTTACTACCACGGTTTTAATCCACGGTAACGTCAATAACCGTTGTTGCAGCGGTTGCAAATTGGCAAACATGCTATGCTCCACCACTGTATTCAAAACAGCATTCAATGCGCTAGGAGCAACTTGATTAACCACCCCTTCCACATTGATATACCGAATGGGTAAGGTGAATTCATGACGAAATCGCCACCCACCCACCATCAAAGCGATGATCACTACCGCAAAAATCAAGCGCATTAACCACTGCCCGCCATTAAATGTCACCTTCAAAGACGTAACAGTCGCTGCCAAGCGGCGTGCTTGACCACCACCGTGTGACAAGGCTAATTTTTTTTTCAACACTTGCTGAGCCGCTACTGCTTTGCGTTTTTTAGCATATTTCCGTGAAAATGTCATCCCAATTCCTTATACTTTCCTCCGAGGATTACCCGAAGCTAAATGCTTTACATTGAATCGGCCTGTTTCGCAGAACGACACTAAGCCATCGTCCCTGATAAAATCTTCCTACCTGGCTATCCTTGACCCATCATTCGCCAGCAACAAACAGTATTTTTTAAAAGGCTAACTCACGCCAACGATTTTAACTTCCGGCTCTAAATGAATGCCTGTGTTTTGTGCTATTGTTTGTTGTAAATAAATAATCAGTGCTTCAATATCAGCTGCCGTGCAACCAGGGCTACTGACAATAAAATTCGCGTGTTTTTCAGACACTTTGGCGCCACCAAGACAATACCCTTTCAAACCTGCCGCTTCAATCAGGCGCGCGGCATAATCGCCTGGTGGATTACGAAAAGTGGAGCCGCCACTGGGCTCATTCGTTGGCTGCGTATCGGCCCTACGTGTTAGCAATTCACGAATTTGCTGCAAAGAGTGTTCTTTAGCGCCGGGTGCTAATTCAAAATAACCTGCCACAAACCAATGCTCTTCTGGTATCCACACCTGTCGATAAGCATATTGAAAGGTATGCGCAG
>CAISUE010000026.1 GCA_903888615.1 uncultured Gammaproteobacteria bacterium | reverse complement strand
GAGAAGCGTCCAATCATTGAACGCTTTTTATTACATCAAGGTTGGCTAGAAGGAGAATGTTTAACATTAACGAAAGTAAATATTCTTCAAGAAAAAACCAATACTATTTTACTTAATATGGGATTTATTTGGTCACCGATAAGTTTGAAAATGTTTAATACTTATCTTGAAAATGCTTGTTTAAATAAATTGGACCAATATTTATGAATAATGAAAAAAAAGCATCTGGATCAAAAATCCTTGAATACCTTAATATTGTTGCTCCATTGTTGCCAGCACCTATTTATTGGGAAGATGTAAATAGTAAGGTTTTAGGGATTAACCAGCAGATTTTAGATGGAATAGGTGGGTCTTCGGAATTAATAGGGAAAACACTGTACGATTTTTATCCGCATGCTATGGCTGATTATATCGTTAAACATAACAATGAAGTCATGCGTACTGAAAAAATACTTTCTCAAGAAGAAAGTATTAAAGATATTGCCACTGGCGAAACACGTTGGTTTACTGCAATAAAAGCGCCTTTGCGTGACGAGGATGGCACGATTATTGGCATTATTGGTACTTCAATTGACATTACTGATCGTAAAAATGCTGAAAAGCAATTATTAATTGCTAAAGAAAAAGCTGAGGCTGCGAATTTAGCCAAATCTGATTTTATTTCGTCGATTAGTCATGAATTTCGCACACCGATGAATGCCATGATGGGTATGACGCAATTATTATTGATGACGGCGACAGATGAAAGTTCGCGTGAGAAGTTAAATGAAATTATGCGGGCAGGAGAGCATTTATTAGGTTTAATCAATGACATTTTGGATTTCAGTAAATTGGAATCAGAAAAGTTTGAATTAGTAACAAAACCTTTTTCTTTGAAAGAGCATTTTAATCATACTATAACGCAATTAGGTCATTTATTGGAGCATCGTCAAGATCTTAGGTTAGATTCTTATTTTTCACCGGATTTGCCAGAATATGTGGTTGGCGATGAAAAATGCCTTCGTCAAATATTATTTAATTTGGGCGGCAATGCGATTAAATTCACTAAGAAAGGCAGTATTAAAGCGAATATTTTTTTGCTTAATAAAACAGAGGATATAGCGACAGTTCGAATAGAATTAATCGATACAGGCATGGGTATTGCTAAGAAAAAATTATCGCTGATTTTTGATCGTTTTACTCAAGCGGATTCTGGTTATAATCGACAATATGGTGGTACTGGCTTAGGGTTGGCCATTACAAAAAAATTAATTGATCGGATGGGTGGTAAAGTAGGTGTTGAGAGTAAATTAGGCAAAGGATCGTGTTTTTGGTGTGAAATCAGCTTTAAACTGGCAAGTATTGAGCAAATAAATACCGTTGAAACAGCCAAAAAAAGTTTATGGTGTGGCGCGATGCTAGCGACAGAAGCCTTGAATCCACCCAGTTTAGCGCTAGATACTTCGCAACATTCTGGCGCGTTAAATACGTCTTGTGATGAAATTTTAGCAACCAAACATGTGCTGATGATAGAAGATGACCGTTTGAATCAATTGGTACTCAATGGCATGTTAGAAAGATTAGGTGGGAAAGCGATTGTTTTTTCTGATGCAGCTAGTGCCTTAGTTTATTTAAATGATACGACTAAGCCTGTTGATTTAATTTTAACAGATATCGGCTTACCAGATATGAGTGGCCGAGAATTAATGGTTAAAATTCGCAGTATTCCACGTTATCAATCGTGTGCATTATTTGCAGTCACAGGATTTAGTGCGGAAGCTGAAATTGAACGTTTTCTGAATGATGGTGCTGATGCGGTTTTAAATAAACCGGTTTCTTTTATTGATTTAAAAATGTTGATTTATAGGCATTTAGCCGTGGTGTTATTCGCCGAACCGAATGTCATACCAGCAGCTACTTGTTTAACGTCACTTGAAACGCGTCTTGAAATTTTTGATTATGCGAAAACGTTGGAGCAATTAAGTGATAATGCCGATTTGCTTAAAGAATTACTCGTAGTATTAAAGCATGAATTGCCACAATATAAACAATGTATTCATGAATGCTTGGTGAATAAAGATAGTGCACGTTTAGCAGCAGAAACACATAAATTGCAAGGCGGTGTGTCAATGCTTTATATGTATCAATTAGAACAAGCTGCCTCTAAAGTGAATAAAGCCATTAGAGATAATGGCTTTAACGATCAGGTAAATGATCTATCGAAATTATTGTTAGTTGAAATAGATACTATTTTTAACGTGTTAGCATTGTATGCTTAATTTTCATCGGCATTTATTTCACACGCGCTGAGTGGAAAAATTAGCGGTATGTGGCAAAGTATTCACTATTAATCTTGTGTTTTACGTAATTGCGGAAATAAAATGACATCACGAATGGTTGGCGCGTTAGCAAATAACATGACTAAACGATCGATACCAATGCCTTCACCAGCCGTCGGTGGTAAACCGTATTCCAGTGCAGTAATATAATCTTGATCAAAATGCATGGCTTCATCATCGCCGGATTCTTTTTGGCGTACTTGTTCTTTGAAACGTTCTGCTTGATCATCAGGATCATTTAATTCTGAAAAGCCATTGGCTATTTCGCGGCCGGCGATAAATAATTCAAAGCGATCGGTAATGTCAGGATTGTGATCGTTACAGCGTGCCAGGGGTGAAATTTCAGTGGGGTATTCGGTAATGAATGTCGGATCGATCAAGCGATGTTCAACGGTATGTTCGAATAATTCCATGTGTAAACGGCCTAAACCTGCTTTAGCAGGGATGGCGATTTTCAATGAGGTTAATAACCTTTTTAAGCGATCGATGTCTTCTAAGTCGCTTAAGTTAATGCCTGGATTAAAATGTAAAATACTGTCTTTGACCGATAATTGCTGAAAAGGTTTGCCAAAATCAATGTGTTGTCCTTGGTATTCAATAATACTATTGCCAGTCAATTCAATGCTCAAGCCGCGTAATAATTGTTCCGTTAAAGTGATAAGGTCGCGATAATCGGCATAGGCTTGGTAAAATTCCAGCATAGTGAATTCAGGATTATGTCGGGTTGATAAACCTTCATTACGAAAATTACGATTGATTTCAAAAACTTTTTCAAAGCCACCGACAACCAAACGTTTTAAAAATAATTCTGGCGCCACGCGTAAAAATAAAGGCATATCCAGCGCATTGTGATGGGTGGTAAAAGGTTTAGCAGTAGCCCCCCCTGGAATCGCATGCATCATCGGCGTTTCAACTTCAAGAAATTGCGCTTGCGTTAAAAAGTTGCGAATATAACTTACTAAATGGCTGCGCAACAAAAACGTCTTACGGGTGGATTCATTGACCATTAAATCGACGTAGCGTTGTCGATAACACATTTCTTGATCATTTAAACCATGAAATTTATCGGGTAAAGGTCTTAATGCTTTGGTCAGAAGCTGCAACTCATGGAGTTTGACTGATAATTCGCCCGTTTTGGTATAAAATAATTGGCCACTAGCGCCACAAATATCGCCGATATCCCAATGTTTAAAATCCTCGTAAGCTTCAATGCCAAGCGTATCACGCGTGACATACAGTTGAATGCGGCCCGACATATCTTGTAAATGCATAAAACTGGCTTTACCCATAACCCTTTTTAACATCAAGCGGCCGGCTATTTGAACGGTAATGGGTGTTTGGAGCAATGCTTCAGCCGTCCTGTCACTGTAAGTTTTTAAAATCTCAGCTGCTAAATGGGTGCGTTTAAGATGATTGGGATACGCATTGCCACGGCTTCGAAGCACGGTCAATTTGCCTCGGCGTTGGCTGATTTGTTCTTGGATATCGATAATGTCGGTTTGGTCAGTCATGGGGTTTCAGTATTTTTGGCTAAAGGACCATTATAGCGATGAACTGACTAAGTGTCAGGTTTGTTGTCCGTAAAGTCCCATCGGCTGAAGTATTAGCAGGGATGATTATCGGCTTGCTAACAGGTTTCAATTAATAAAATAAGGGAAGCTTGAAAATGATAGCCACAATGAAAATGTTTTTGTCAATTGCTTAAAATGTGATCGGAATTAAAAAGTTATAGCCAACTTTACAGAATAAAGTTGGCACAGTCGGCATGAAATTACCCGTAATGCGAAATAGGAAGTGAAAAAAAACGCCTATCGGGATTGAAAATCCAGGATAAAGTTATGTTTATCACGAAACGCTTGCTTTAGGGTTGTGTTCAAGTAAGAGGATAGCTAAAGCATCTTTTAGCTTTTTGATTTGCATGCTAAGCGCGGGTTGACTGACACAACAAGCCGCCGCTGCTTTACCAAAGTGCTTATGGTCTGCTAATGCCACTTACGTATTTTAAATCGCGAATATTCATTAAATACGCTAGAGAATAGTGGCTTTTGGGTTGATTTTCGCTAATACATAGTGAAATACAGCATCGATACTCATGCCAGAAGTATCTAAAATATCTGCATCAAACGCGGGTATTAATGGGGCAACCGCCCGCGTTTGATCGCGTAAATCGCGTGCTTCTAACTCGATCAAAATAGCATCATAATTCGCTGCCACGCCTGAGTCTTGCAATTGTTTATAACGGCGTTCGGCGCGTTCAGAAGCGCTGGCTATAAAAAAGAATTTATACGTGGCATGAGGAAATACCACCGTACCCATGTCGCGACCATCGGTTACTAGTCCAGGGGCAAGGGCAAGGGCGCGTTGTCGGGCTAATAAATTCGTTCGAATCAATGGCGACGCCGCTAAAATAGAGGTAGCTCGGCTGACTTCTTCAGAGCGAATAGCTTCTGTGACATCGTTGTGATGTAAAAAAATACGGTGATGCGTCGTGTCATCGACAAAACGTACCGGTAAATGCAAAGCCATAGCGGCTAAGTGTTGTTCATCGTGTAAATCAACATGGGCTTTAAGGGCTTGCAAGGTTAAGACCCGATACAAAGCTCCACTATCAAGATAATGCCATGTTAAATGTCGAGCAAGCATTTGGCCAATAGTGCCTTTGCCTGAGCCACTGGGCCCGTCGATGGTGATTACAGGAATGGTCATGAGTGTGTGTCGTGAAAGTGAAATTACGTAAGTACAACACGCGCATTGTACAATATTACTGGGCGTCGAGGTGGTGTATTCATATTTCCTTAAGTATTCGGGCTTTATAATAAGCCTATACCATAGCGCCTAAGCGTTATTTTTATAAAAATATTAATATTAAATAAAGAAACTCTATGAAATACACTGACTATGTGCAAATGATGCAAGATATCAATCTATTATTAAATCCAATGAACATTTTAACAGCAACCATTAAAGCGCTGGATGAAACAGCGTTTATTGCTGATGAGCGACCCAAAATTACCATGGTACTTAAACATATTTTTTATGCTGACGCTATTGCTACGGTACTTGAAAAAAATAAGATTGCTGTTGTCATAACAGATCAAAATAACGGTGTTTGCTGTGGTTTAGAAAAAGATCCTGCAGCATTAACTAAGATAATCCGTGTTCAAAAGAAACTTGTTAAAGACTTAAGTGAAGCCCTTATGAAAGCTGCCATTTTACACGTTGAATTTACTTATAATGCTTTAGTCTTTGTCAAAAAATGCGCTTCAGCGCTTGAAAATAAAGAACTTATGACGCGCGTAAAAGAACAATCTATCAAAGTAATAAAAGCGACGGTGTATGTAAGTGAAGCGGCCTCTGAAGTTGAGCATTGGGATAAGTTTTATAAATTTTGTGTTAATAAAACGAGTGAAGAACTTAAGCAGGTATTATCTAAGTTAGTGCCACCAGCGCGCACACCTGCACCTTATATTCTCTTTCCTATGATACTTTTTTCTAATGGGGTTTCACCTTGCCAGAGCTCATCTGCAGCAGAGGCAATGACTGCCACGGTACCGTTTAGTGCATTGTGCG
The DNA here is from genome assembly GCA_903888615.1 of uncultured Gammaproteobacteria bacterium. Classification (GTDB taxonomy): domain Bacteria; phylum Pseudomonadota; class Gammaproteobacteria; order CAISUE01; family CAISUE01; genus CAISUE01. The sequence goes on along the minus strand of CAISUE010000026.1, from coordinate 26,777 downwards.
CCATTAAACATGCTGTTACAAATACGAGCTTGATGATCCCGTAAGGGTAAATAGCCACTGATGGCTGCTAAGGTATAAAACTTAAATTTTTTTCCTAACTTGCATTTTTCGCTGAAATCTCGGTGTTAGTCACGGATATTTCAGCGTCATTTTTTAACTGGTTTGAAACGGCACACGTCGATGTTAAGTATTTTGTTGTTCAAATTCCCGCATACAGTTAACTAGGGCTTGCACGGCTTCAAAGGGTACGGCGTTATATAAACACGCCCGAATACCGCCGGTTAACACATGGCCTTTTAAACCCATCAAACCCTGTTCGAGGGTTTTTGCTAAAAAGTCATTGGTTAAGTCAGGGGTTGTTAAAAAAAAAGGGATGGTAATATCAGAACGATAACGATGATCGACGGTATTGCTAAAGACAGTGCTGTTATCGAGATACTCGTACAAAAGTTGCGCTTTGCGTTGGTTCAGTAATGCCATTGCACTTAAGCCACCATGGTTTTTAAGGCGTTCGATGACTTTGGCCGTCACATACCAATTAAAAGTCGGTGGTGTATTAGCCATCGATTTAGCAGCCACTTGCGCGGTGTAATTAAACACAGTGGGGGTATAGGGATGCGCTTTACCCAATAAATCGCGATGAATAATGACTAAGGTTAAACCGGCAGGGCCGATATTTTTTTGAGCACTGGCATAAATGACACCAAATTGGTTGATATCAATGGGCTTACTCAAAATATCCGATGACATATCGACGATCAATGGCGAGGGTGTGTTTGGAAAAGTTTTAAATTGCACCCCATGAATCGTTTCATTGCTAGCTAAGTGGCAATAAGCAGCATCGGTTGATAATTGCCACTCAGACACATCGGGAATAGTTTGATAATGTTGAGCATGGCCAGACGCCGCCAGATGCATAGTTCCATAACGCAAGCTTTCATGGTAGGCTTTTTCTGACCAAGCTCCGGTAACGATATAATCAGCTCGACCCTTGTCAGCTAATAAATTTAATGGCAAAAAAGCAGCATGCGCTGATGCACCACCACTGGATAAAATAATCTCGTAATCCGCCGGGATGTTCAATAAGTCGCGTAAATCACAATGCAATTGTTCAGCCAGTGCCATAATCGGCGTTGAGCGATGGCTGAATTCAATGACTGAGGCGCCGAGGTTTTGCCAATCCAAAAATTCAGTTTGAATATCCGTTAATATCTCGGTCGATAAGGCGCTAGGCCCAGCGCTAAAATTAAAGGTCCGCATAAGAAGAATGTGTCATTGGGGTTAATAAAACGATTGCCGTGCACGCAATGCCTTCACATCGACCTGTAAAACCTAATTGTTCGGTAGTAGTGGCTTTGATACTGACTTGGCTCAATTGAATACGGCAGTCATGAGCCAAATTGGCGCGCATAGCATCCTTGTATGGGCTTAATTTAGGCGCTTCAGCCATGATCGTCACATCGATATTATTGATTTGGTAACTTTCAGCGGCAATCCATTCTAGGGTCTGGGTCAATAATAGTCGGCTATCGCAATTTTTATAGCGCGCATCGGTATCGGGAAATAATTGGCCAATATCACCCAGTGCTACTGCACCTAATAATGCATCGATCAAGGCATGAATCACAACATCGGCATCGGAATGGCCCAATAAGCCATGGCTATGCGGAATCTCAACGCCAGCTAAAATTAAACGGCGATGTTCAGCAAAAGCATGGACATCAACGCCTTGACCGATGCGCATCATGCTTTATATGCTCGATGTAATGCTACCACGCCATTTAAAAAGTTATGCACGGTGCATTGATCAAAACCAGCTTCTAATACCATGGTTTTTAAGGTTTCTTGATCGGGATGACGGCGAATCGATTCGGCTAAATATTGATAGCTGGCAGCATCATTGGCAATGAATTGGCCCAGTTTCGGTAAAATATGAAACGAATAAAAATCGTAGCCTTTTTGCAATAAAGTGCTTTTTACTTTTGAAAATTCCAAGATAAACAATTGCCCGCCGGGCTTTAAAATGCGTGCCATACTGCGCAGAGCAGCTGCTTTATCGGTAACGTTGCGAAGGCCAAAGGCAATGGTAATGGTATCGAAATAATGATTCGGAAAAGGTAAACACTCGGCATTGGCTTGAATGTAGTGGACTTGATCAAAGCCGCCATCCAATAATTTATCGCGGCCTACATTCAGCATCGCCGCATTGATATCGGCTAACCAAATTTCCCCACTGCCTTTTAACGCTTTGGCAAAAGCACGCGTTAAATCGCCGGTACCGCCTGCGACATCGAGCACCCGTTGACCGGGTTTAATAGCCGCCAATTGCACGGTGAAAAATTTCCAAAAGCGATGCAAACCCACCGACATTAGATCGTTCATAATATCGTATTTGGGTGCAACAGAGGTAAATACACGCTTGACCAAAGAAGCTTTTTGGTCACACTCGACTTCTTGAAAGCCAAAATCAGTTTTATGGGTCATATTAATAATCGCTAGCGCGTTCCGTTGCTTTTAATTTTTGTAAAGTGGCACCACTGATGCTAGGTGCCACGGTGGTGGCTGAATCAAAACTGTTGCGGTCACTTTTCGCTTGGCGTTTAGCCATGTCGGGCGCCAGTGAACCACTGCTGCTGGCAGCGGAGGGTGAAATCTGCACGGCGGCTGAAAAATGACTGCTGGCGCCAGGTGCGCTAAAGCCTGAATCTAAGGTAGCCGCTGCGCGAAGATCAGAATGCGGGCTAATGCTGGGAGCGGAATTGAGGCTAGCAGGGTTGACACTGGCTTGTTCAACATTATCCGGCAATAAGGGTTTGATTTGACCAATGGCAGCGGCGGCAATTTTGGGTAATTGTTGGCTCATCAATAAAAATACCAAACTGGCAAAAAATAACCCAAAAACTTGATTGAGATTGAATTTTTCTGGCAAATACAGGGTGCTTCCTTGCCACACTTGGCTGGCAGCGGTTAAAATCAACAGTAAAGTCAATAGGGCGACGCCATTTTTTAGCACGCTTTGTAAACCGCGATAAGCAAAATCTGCCGTGGGTTTCAATACACCCAGGGGTAAAAAAATTAATGCGATTAACGCACTTAAGTAAAAAGCGGCGACCCCGACGATTAACCGTGCGCCTAATAAGCCAAAAATCAATAATAATCCTAAACCTAAACTGGTTAACAATAAACTTAAACCCATGCTAATGCCATCATTGGCCGCAGCTTTTAATAGCAAAATCGCATTGTCGTAACCCAATTGCCAAATAGCACCGGGTGCTTCGATTAAGTTAATGCCCAGCGAAGCATTGCTGCCGGAAGTCGCGGCAATTTGACTAAAACTACTTAAAAGAATATTGAGCCATGTGTCAAATTCATTGATCACCATCAGTAAAAAACCGATTTTAAGCACGGTGAAAATGAGGCGAGCAAACGCATTATTACCTTGAACGATCCATAGTAAAGCAAATAAGACAATATCAAGGCTGGCGCACAGATACAATAAATCACGTGAATAGGCTGTCACACTGGCAATCACGGTGTTAAACGAACCGATAACACCGCTTTGAATTTGGGTATAAATACCAGGGTCGAGGCTAATGGGCATGGTTAATTCGCCTCATCAAGAAAGGTACTGGGTGTTTCAGCAGTGAAATCTTGATAATCGGCTTTATCAAATAATTGATCGATTAAAGCTTGGGTTTTGGGCGCATTGGCACTCGTGCCCGGCGCCACAGGTGTGGTTGTTGGAACGGCAGGTAAAGGCGGGGTCACTCCATAAGCATGAGCGTTCAGCGTCCATAAAGCTAAGCTTAATGTCATGATATGTGCCTTCACGAAGGGTCTGTTCCATAAGGGCTGAGAATAATGTCTTTGTTGACAATCATATCGAAGCTATAACCGGCAGGGATGGTTAAGGTGGGTTGAATATTGATGGCTTTGCCGGTTAATTGTTGGCCGGTTTGAGAAATACCAGCGGATGCACCACCTAACGCACCTTGTGCTGAATTTTGGTAATTAGCATTTTGCGTACCCGAATTATCGGCAACAGCACCAGCTCCCATGCTCAATACGGTGGAAACGACAGCAGCCCCTAAAATTTTACTCCAATGATTATCAACATCGCCCATAACACCCGCATTACCTGCAGCATCGGTGCCAGCTAATTTATCTAATAAAATAGAACTGCCATCGGGTCTGATCACCCGCGTAAATGCAACTAAAATTCGTTCTTGACCATAAGCGACTTGAGAATCGTATTGGCCGATTAATTTAGAACCTTTGGGAATTAACACAAATTGACCGGTAACCGTGTCATAGACATTGTCACTCACTTGAGCGACGATATTGCCCGGTAATGAACTATTGATGCTGGTTAACATAGTGCCGGGAATTACGGTGCCCGCTTGCACTAAAAACGGTGATGAAGGTGTGGTTAATTTATGGGGATTGTAAATATCTTCGGGTTTGTCAGAGGCGAGTAAGAATTTTAATTTTTGCACTTGGCCATTTTGTAATTCATAAGGGTCACTGGCCATGGATTTATTATCATTACTAGCGCTTTTGCCATTGGCGCGATCAGCATCGCGACTGGCATTCACATCCGGTGAACTGCCAGCAAAAAATAACCCACTGGTGCGGGCTTGATCGAATTGTGGGCCATCTTGAATGGGGGCATTGTTATTGGCTAACTTTGCTTCTAAACTGGCTTGTTCGGCGCGTAAAATTGCCAGTGCTTTTTGGGTGTCTGGTGAAATGCCATTATTACCCCAGTAGTTGGCCATGGCTTTTTGATCGGAATAACTGCCGGGTAAATGTTGTAAGCTATCTAAGGTCTTGAGTGTTGCAGTCGCTTGATTTTTATTCGCTACTTTAATTGCGCCATGATCATCCTTCATGAAAGCATTGACAAGAGCAATTAAAATAGCGGCTGCTAAGATGCCTGATAGTATTAAAATCAACGGTTTATTTAAGTGGACTGAAGCGGGTAATTTTGCGCGCAGCTTTAGCATAGACATGGCCTTTTAAGTCGTGTGGTGAATGAATACCACGGTTTGACTGGGTGAACCCGAGCGCAACTGCGCATCGGAAATCACTGTATCGACCACAAAATAATTGCCGATGACGCGATAATTAATTAAAGCTGGGCTATCGGTGCCGACAAATAAGGTTGGTAAAGGACCTTGATTGGCAGCAAATTGAATATAGGTTTTTTTACCGTCATTAAAGACGGTTTTGGGAAACCAAACGGGTTGTGGGCCTTTATCTAATTGAATGGTGTATTGGGTGTCAATATGATTGATATCCATGGCTAAGTCACCGGCGCTGGGAGCAGCGACACTTAAATTTTGTACTAAATTGCCATCGCCGGGGTATTGCCATTTAACCGATGCCATCGCTGTCGTTTGAGTTGCATGTAAAGCCAGGTGGTAAGTGCGTCGATCGGTGGTCACCACTAAGCTATTACTGATGCCTGAACTCGATGGTTTTAATACGATGTGTTCGACTTTTTCAGCGCCATCGCCACTGTATGTTTTAGAAACTTGCCAGCGCAGTGTATCGCCAGCGGCAACAGAAATCAGTTTTTCACCCATTTGAAATTGCAAATCAGTGATATTTAATGGTGCGCTGTAAATTTGATACAAAGCACCGGGTTCGTAAGCGAACGTCATGACAGCATTGATGTATTCATTCGAATTGGGTTGTTGGCTGGCGGCTGCATTGGCCGCGCGAATCGCTGCTTCACCGCGCAATTGTTTCGCTGCGCGTAAATCGCGCGCCGTAATGCGCATGCTTGGATTGTCATTGGTATTGACAACCACTGGGGCAGGTGGTGGACTGATATCGGTGGCAGCTTGATACTGAGTCGGTGGAATGCAAGCGGTCAAACTTATTAAAGCACTCAATAGTGTGGTGAATTTAGCAGCGAATTTCATAAAATGTCCGAAATGCTTAAGATGAAAGTTGAATAGACCAGTGCAAATTATCGATATAAATCCCAAGGGGGTTCGCTAAAATTTGCGCGACGGTTTTGGGTGTCACGATACTGACACTAAACACGCCTGAATAATTTTTTTGACTCAATGGTTGACCATTGGCTCCCAGCGTCACTTCCGTCCAATTGACGTCATAGGTGGTAGCACTTAAGGGATTAACACTGGTGATAGTGGTTGTCACCGTTTGTTTACCGAGTAAATTTAATGGATTATCGCTACGCATGAGATTCGTCAGGATAGCTGAACCGCGCGGGCTTAAAAAAGCATAGGCTTTGAGCCAGTTTTGTTTGGCAACCACTGGATCGAGCGGTAATTCGCGAATCAATTGAATGAATTGGCCAAGGAAATATTCCACTTGTGCTTGTTCAGGATTATAAGGCAGGGTTAAAGGGGCAATATTGACGACTTGACCACTCGACTTGACTTCTGCCACATAAACCGTGGTTTTTGCTAAATGGATCGCAATGATTAATGCAATGCCCAGTAATGCGCAGAGCCCTAGTAGCAAAAAAGCGATCCTGCGCCATTGACGCATTTGGGCATGAGCGCCACCAAGCCTAGCATCCCATACTTGGCCGGCTTTTAAATACGGCGTTTCTACGCTGAGTGTTTGATAAATCGGGGTCGTTTCGTCGAATGCTGAACTCATGGAAGCCTAGTGATGCACGGTTTATGTTTATAGATGCCATTTTACTCTATTTTGTTACGCTTCGCGCGGGAGAACCCACACGCGGGATTAAGCGGGAAGATTCACTATGCTTTTCGCTTAAGCACTTCAAACTAACGTGCATTCAGTACGTTAGTTTGAATCATTGTCAAAGTGCTGAATGCTTATATGGTATAATAACCTGCTGGCAGATTTTTTGGTCGCGAAAATCCTGCTGCGTTTATATCAGTTCGGTAAAGTCTATTGAACGTTTATTGTTTATACCATTAATGAGAGTATTTTATGACAGATTTTTTAGTAACAGCACAAATAAGAACGGATCTGGGGAAGGGTGCGAGCCGCCGCCTGCGCCGTCTCGATGACATGGTACCTGCCATTATTTACGGGTGCGAAAAAGACGTGATCGCCATTAGCGTCGCACATCGTCAATTGGTTAAGCATTTAGAAAATGAAGCTTTTTATTCGCATGTTATTCGTCTTGATATCGATGGTACGCAACACGAAGTTGTGTTAAAAGATTTACAACGCCATCCATTCAAGCCACGCATTATGCATGCTGATTTTTTGCGCATCGACAAAGATGAAAAATTAGTCATGCGCGTACCTTTGCATTTCTTAGGTGAAGAAGTAGCGCCTGGTGTGGCCTTGCAAAAAGGTGTGATCACGCATTTAGTAACGGAAATTGAAATACGGTGTAAGCCAGCGGATTTGCCTGAATTTATCAATGTGGATGTCAGTAAAATGAAAGCCGATGAAACCTTGCATTTATCGCAAGTGGTATTGCCAAGCGGTATCGAAAGCATGGATGTATTGCATGGTAATGATCGCTCCTTAGTGAATATTCAATTGCCACGTGCTGAAGTGGAAGTTGCTCAATAAATTTGTGACGGGCGGGGTTTATCTCCGTCCGGTTATTTATGTCCATTCAATTAATCGTCGGTCTAGGTAACCCCGGCCCTTCTTACCAAGCAACACGGCATAATGCTGGTTTTTGGTATCTGGATTTTATTGCGGCTCAAAATGGTAGCCATTTTCGTGCTGATGCCCGCTATAAAGCACAAGTTGCTGAAGTATCTTTAAATGGCCATACGTGCCGTTTGTTAAAACCTCAATCGTTCATGAATTTAAGTGGCACTGCTGTGCAAGCCATGGCGCATTTTTATAAAATTCCACTCGATGCTATTCTTGTTGCGCACGATGATTTGGATTTGCCATGTGGTGTGGCTAAACTGAAAAAAGGCGGTGGGCATGGTGGACACAATGGTTTGCGCGATATTCACGCTAAACTCGCGAGTGCAGATTATTGGCGTTTGCGCATAGGTATCGATCACCCACGCCATCAACACGGTCAAGACGTGATCGATTATGTGTTGGGCGTGCCAGAATTAGCGAGTAAACTCGCTATCGAAGCTGCTTTGCTGCGAAGCTATGCCATAGTGCCATTATTAATGGCAGGCAATATGGCCAGTGCCCAATTACAATTGCATACTGCGAGTACTCTCTAATGACTACATTGACCACTATCAGCATGACCCCAACAGCTTTAGCGCAATTGCACCGAAAAATTACGGAACACGGTTCAGGTAATGGTTTGCGGATTGCGTTAAAAAAACGCGGTTGTTCAGGCTTAGCTTATGATTTAAGTATTGTGGATGAAGCGGGTGTTGATGAAACCGTATTTCAACAAGCAGGTAATGTGTTTATTTGCATCCCGGCGAAAGATTTACCGTTTGTGATTGGCATGACCATCGATTATGTGCGTGAGGGTTTGGGCAGCCATTTTAGCTTTTTAAACCCCCATGAAGTCGCTAGTTGTGGTTGTGGTGAAAGCTTTACGGTGAGCGCTTAGACCATGACCGATATCAGTAAAACGGCTAAAAAATTATTGCATTACACTGGCAAAGCCATTGCTGATTTTAATATGATCTGTTTCGGTGATCGGGTGCTGGTGTGTTTATCAGGTGGTAAAGATTCTTATACGATGCTGAGTGTATTAGACATGCTGCGTAAACGCTCTGGCAACCGCTTTGAATTAATGGCTTTTACGCTTGATCAAGGTCAACCCGATTGGGATGATGTGGCATTAAAAGCATGGTTAACAGCGCGAAAAATTCCTTTTGAGGTATTTCATCGTGATACTTATACGACGGTCAAAGAAAAAATCCCCGAAGGAAAAACGTATTGTTCGCTGTGTTCGCGCATGAGACGCGGTATTATCTACCGCTATGCCGAAGAAAATGGGTTTAATAAAATCGCCCTGGGGCATCATCGTGATGATTTGATTCGCACGCTGTTAATGTCGATTTTTTACAGCGGTGAAATTCGCAGTATGCCGCCAAAATTATTATCGGATAATAAAAAGCATATCGTGATTCGTCCACTCGTTTATTGTCAAGAAAAAGATATTATTGCTTTTGCTAATGAACAGCAATTTCCGATCATTCCATGCAATTTATGCGGTGCGCAAGAAAATTTGGTGCGCGTGAAAGTGAAAAAATTAATCGATACCTTGGCACTGGACAATCCTAAAATTCCCAGCAATATGTTACATGCCTTAACCAGTATTAAACCCAGTCAATTGATGGATAAAAAGTTATGGAATTTTAAAAATATCTTTAGCAATGAGCCTGAATCTGAAGCAAACAGTTTGGATTTGGCGGCATTAACCGCGTTGGCTGAATACACTGAAATGGATGACGCAACGCAAAAAGTAGCGGACTGTCAAATGGCTGCCGATTTATTTTGAGATGATGATATGAAATTATTTTATGGCTTAATGAAGGGTATGCGATCTTTTTTAGCGATCAGTTGTTCTTTGTTAGCATTGATGGTATTTGCTATTGTTTTGATGACACTGGCCAGCGTGCAAAAAATAATCCCTGGCAAAGCGCGCAAAAAAGCCATTAGAGCGGCGACCGTGGCCTTTGCCTTAACGTGGCCGAGTCAAAATCATTGGGTATTGCGCTACTTAACCGGAATTCACTGGCAAGTGACCGGCCGTGAGTGTATGGATCTTAATAAAAATTATATCGTCATTGCCAATCATCAATCGTGGAGTGATATTCCTGTTTTAGAAGAAGCACTTTATCAACGCACGGGTTTGTCACGGTATTTCATTAAAAAAGCGTTATTGAATACCCCATTGGTCGGTTGGATTTGCCGAGCATTGGAATTCCCCGCTATGCACCGTTTTAGCAAATCGATGTTATTAAAAAACCCGAATTTAAAAGGTAAAGATACTGAAGCGACCAAGCAATCGTGTTTACGGCTAGCTGAGACCCATTTTAGTTTGAATAATTTTATCGAAGGCACGCGCTTCACCGTTGCTAAACATCGACGCCAACAATCGCCTTATCGGTATTTATTAAAACCCAAAGCTGGCGGTTTAGCGGCAGCGATTGATTTATTGCAGGATCAAGTCGATAGTATTTTAAATGTTACGATTACCTATATAGGCACACCGAAAACCCTGTGGGGGGTTTATACCAGTCAAGTGCAGAAAATTGTTATTCATATTGAAGAAATGGCTATTACGCCAGCTTTGATCGGTAATTATGAAGAAGATCGCGAATTTAGAGTAGCGTTCCAAGCGTGGTTAAATGCTGTGTGGCTGCAAAAAGATCAACGGATTGCAGCAACGCTGATGCAAGGCGATAGTTAATGCAGATTTGGGTCGATGCGGATGCTTGTCCCACGGTAATTAAAGAAATTTTATATCGGGCGGCACTTCGGACTCAAACGACGCTTATTTTAGTGGCTAATTGTGCGTTAACTACCCCGAAATCTCTTTTTATCAAACGCATTCAAGTGGGTGGTGGTTTCGATGTTGCCGATGCTGAAATAGTCAAACGTATGCATGCAGGAGATTTAGTGATTACTGCCGATATTCCTTTGGCGAGCTTTGTGGTTGATAAAGGTGGGCTTGCGTTAAATCCTCGCGGTACTTTGTATGATCGTAATAATATGCAGCAATGTTTAGCGATTCGCAATCGCAATGAAACATGGCGCGAAAGTGGTTTGTTATCAACCGGACCTGATAAGTTGAGTCAACGTGATTGTGAAGCTTTTGCGAATCAATTAGATAAATGGTTACGGCTAACTATGAACGGTTGAAACCCATATTTTGCTGCTGCCATTGACGTTTGCTAGGCGTGTTCCTTTATCTTTAGAGCAGTTGATGCGTAGGGATAATGTTCGACGGTTGTGTCTGTTGGTATGGTTGATGTTGTTGAATCTGTTGGTATCGGTGAATCTGGTGGCATGGGTGAATCTGTTGAGGTAGGCTCAATTGTGGTGGGGGATGCTGTTGCGTTACTTACAACGGTCACTGGCCTTCCTGGCTTGTCTGATTCACTGTTGATAGCAGCAAAAGTGCTTGCTACTTTTTGTTTGGTTATTACAATTTGCACCAAAACCCCTAAAAAAATGGTTGCGATCCCTGCCATTAGTAATTTATTCATAAAAATCCTTGCGCTAGCCACGGCATTTTTTTAATCGCACGGCCAATTTTCCTATTAAGGTTGAAGAGCTTTATTAGTTAGTTGAGCTGCTTTCAATGACGGCTGCTTTTGCTAAAGTTGGGGCTGTATTGACTATCTTTTGAGCTGCTTTTATTTGCACTACTAATGGTGCGCTTTCTTGGGTATCTGCACCCTGTGCTATTGCACAGGGTGCAATTAAGCTTGCTGACGCGGCCAGAATTCCTGCAATTATTAACTTATTCATAAAAACTCTTTAATTTTATATTTTAAGGGTTAGGCTAAAGTAACACCTCGCGAGTCAAGTTTACACCTTTTTATACAAAGTCGATAAAATTCTTTTAATTTCTTTGGTATGAAGCTTGCATTAGCACCCCCATGAGTGTTAATGCAATGAGAGGTGTTTTATGCCAAAAAAGATAATAGTGAAAGTGACTTATCGTGGAGAGGTAGCGTTTGGCGAAACGCAAAGACAGGTGCAAAGAACTGTGGCCATGTATTTTTCCAAGGATTGGGATCAGTATTACCACGAAACATTTTACAGTAAAACTGAAAAAAAGGCAGCTTTGGAAGAATTGCAACGTGATTTAGTGTTAGCCCTTGATAACATAATTGAAAAAGACGTGATGCCAGTGAAAGCAGATACGGCGGGTCGTGCAGCTTGTCAAGTCGAGATGCGGGATAAATTCTATGGGGGAATGGCTGCTAATTGTTATATTTATCGTGTTGCCCTGGATCGCAATAATCCGATGGCTTACCAGGTTATTTATTATCGACAAGGTGATACAGAAGGGCATTGCCAAGTAATCTCACAAGAGGTATGGAAGCAATTAAAGGCTTCGGTGGTTGAAGTGGGTTATGATTTAAGTGAAAATTACGGCGAATTTCAAACAACGATGGCTGATGCTGTAACGCGTATCGAACCGCGTTTAGCGGAACTGTCGCGACACTTATACCAAACGATTAATCAGGGGGATTATGTCGCTTTTATCCGTTTTTTTGACAGTCATATTTCAAACGCCCGTATTACGCAGCCATTAAATTTCCCCAGTCAAAAAGGGACAATAATAAATTACGATGTGCTTTACCAAGCTTTATTGCCAGATAGTTATGCCCATTTTCAAATATGCCTACGCGATTTTGAAACTTTATTGCCTCGGCTTGAAAAGTTAAACAGTAATTTCAATGCCGAAATAGCGGATAAACACATCGATGAAAATTCACAAGATTACCGCGATTTTATTCAATACAAAGATTGGTTTTTTGCCGCTTTAAAATACTTGAGGGCTATTAAAAAAACGTAGATTCAGTAGAGCGGCAGAAAAAAATAGCGAAAGACAAGGTTTTTTTGTTAAAAGAGTGCTTGATTTGGGTGATTCAAGAAGCTGTCCGGCAATATTATATTGATAAATGCTGTGAAGTTTTACAAACAAAAAAAATGTTTGATTCCATTCAAGAGCCAGACATCGCACAATTACAAGTAATGATGAATGAACAGTTTTTAAGAGTAGTGAATATCAGTCATTTATTTCGGTTGAATTTTGTCGATTTGCATAGTAAAGGTATTGAATTTTTATTTAATCTGCATCAGCAATTATTAAAAAAAACTTATGAAAAACCATTCAGGGCTAGTCGTGCCTATCATTATTTAAATAAAAATATGCGCGTACTTTATCGAGAATTGAGCGTCGATAATGAACCGCTGTTTACCATGAATGCTAAAGGGGTGTGTCGATTGAATGCAGCTTTTTTTGATTTATTAGATAGGCAAGATGAAGCAAAGATGCAGTATCATAGTGAAGAAATAAAATTGATACAGGATTATCAAAATAAATTTAGTGAATTTATTAATTTAAATGCTTGTGCGGGGAAAACAGTTGCAGAGGCTGCGACGTATATTGACGAGCGTTTACAAAAAATCCGGGCTAACTTGACACGGTTTGAAGATCGCGTAGAAATTTATTACTATCCCCTGGATCCCAGAGTGAATACCACTGAGCAGCAATACGAGGAAAAAGAAGAGAAAATGACGATAATAAGGGTATCGCCGTTTGATCTCCCCTGTTCTGCTAGCCCTCAAGCCGGGCGCTTGCCTAGCTTTCTCAGCAGTCGGCAATTGTATGACAGTCAGACTCCTACATCGACCCCTGTATTGACGCCTGTATCCAGTACTGCGTCCACTCCCACCCATACCCCTTTATCGACACCCACGTTCACCGCTATGCCATCTAGTGCTTCTTTGATAATGATATCTAGTGTTTCAACGACTTTGACGTCCGTTGCAGCTAATATTTCACCGGAATCGGTGTCAAATTCTAGTGCAATAAGCGCAATAGGCGTTCAAGAAGGGCAAGTTTTTAGTGTTAAAAAAAAGCACAATCGGTACACTTGTCCACGGTGCTAGAAACTATCGATAAAATTATCAATGCGCAAAGGTGGTGGCAGCGGCAATTAACGCTTTGTGGGGGGTGACAAAACGGTACAAGGCATTACAGTACCACGCGGTATTAAGCAAATGTTGATGATACAGACTAAAAAAAATCGCGATGGTACAGATCTTTCAGCGAAGGAAAAATTAATTGCCTATCAAAATATTGCTCAAAAACGCTTACAAAAATGTAATTGGGCAAATTTTTTTAATACCCGAGCAGAGGCAACCACCCAACAATTCTATCATCATTTAGTTAATATGAAATCGCTGTTTGTGGATGAGCGCGCTCAAGCCAGCTTGATGAATTTTTTAAATTTAATCGTCCTTGAATGCCAAGATCCCCTCATTGGGCAGGTTGATAGGCCTATGACTTCGGCGAGGGAGCAAGAGCCGCTAGCGGTGTAACCACGATGCTAGTAGGGTCAGATTCAGGTTGTGGTGCAGGCTCGGCAGCTAATGGTTGGTAGTGGTGTTGATTTGGCGCGGAATTTTGCGTCCAACGGCTTAGTCTACTAAGGCGCCGTTCATCGATGAGCGCTGGGGTTGCGGGTGTCTTTTGTTCGTCTTGATCAGGAACGAGGTCGATATCGGGGGATTCGGTTTGCATGAGTGCTGGTGTTGAAAAATGCCTGCTAATTAACACTTCAATCACACTAAAACCAAAATAAAAAGTGGTGGCCCATAAAAATGGATCGTCGATGTGATCGAAACCCACTTCACACCATTGCAAGAGACGGAAAACACTGGCAGGTAAAGAAATATGGTCGGTGATGGTATTGGATATGGACGTCAGTTGGGTATAACTGGCAGTGAGGTTTTGATAAACATTATTGAATAACGCAAGGCTAAATAACACTTTCAGCATTTTTTCAAACACTTTGCCACCAACCGTTAGGGTACGGCCGGCGCCTATCTCCTGTTGATGATTAGGGTTTGTTCCTTGACACCAATCGAATAGTTGATGGCATTTTTTATCGAGCATTGTGCCAGTCTCTTTTAAAAAAACAATTTCACCACCACTAAAAAATCCCCACAGCGACCATAATATTCCCATGACAGAAGACGTGAGGCTGACACTAAAATTGGTTGTAGAATCCATATTCCAAAAACCATCAATACTTTGAGCGTATTGCATGGAACTGAAATTTAATAAACCCAATAAGAGTAAATCAATACTGCTGCAAATACTGACGAATATGGGGGTGATATTTTCAAAAAAATGGCATCGCCGCCGACGTTTCGGAACATAATGATCGATATCGATAATTAAATGTAAATAATGCCGATCAGCACCACGATTGGGTAGCGCTCGATCCAAGATTTCATGCAAGACCGTGTTGAGTTTTTGTGGTGGATCTATCGATAAACCATTGGCTTCTCGCTCTGTTAATAACTCGTATAACAGATTTTTTAAGAAACGACTTAAAGTATGTTTTTCAATATAGCGTCGTTCAGCGTCGATAAACTCTTGCTGAATTTTCCAAATAGGAATGAAAAAGCTGTGATAGAAAACGGTTTGAGTGGTTTGGCAAATGGCTTCGCGAACAATGACTTGAAACGTATATTTCATTATATTTCCTAAACGGTTATAGCAGCGAAGCATCTCTCGATGCAATAGTTATGCCATTGCTTACCTATTGATAGAATTGCTTCATGTAAATTTGCTATGGATTCTCGGCTAGCCCTTTGAGCGGATTATTTGGCATGGTTTTTGCTCTTGTGATTTGAGTCTTTTTAAAGGGTAGTCGTTGACGATCATTCAAGTGATCCTAGTTAAGTTGACGGCAATTGTTAAATTAAATATGGGTGAGTTATGAATCAAATGCAAATAAAGAAGATGATTATGGATGGAAAACAAGGGCGAAAATTACATCTTAGTGCTCGACATCATTTGGATAAATTAAAAGCGGAGAATATTCCCTCATTTCTGATTTTGTTAAAGCGTTATTGTTCGGATGTGACGGATTTATCGTTAGAAGATTTAACCGTGAACGATCAAGAGGCAGCAGTGTTAGTGAGTGCGGTAAATTTTTTAGCCTTAGAGCATTTTTCTTTGCAAGGTGCAAAAATGGGCGATGAATGTGTGAAGCAGCTGCACGCAGCATTAAAAAGAAAAAATAATGCTGCGCTTCCATCTTTTTCTAGCGCAGAGGTGAAATCAGATCAAGAGTCAGTTGCAAACTCAGTATTAAAATCATTGGTTATCGGTGGTTATGCGGCAACCGATGAAAGTTTGCTTAAGTTAACGACTCTGTTAACAGAGCAGCCAACATTAATGTGTTGCAGTGTCAATTGGTCGCCGTTATTCTCAATACGTGCAGCATTAGCCATGGTGAAAAAAGTTGCTGTGAACAATATTAGTTTAAAAATTAATAATCAGCACGGATTTTTTCACAGTATTGATATTTTAAATATAGTAGATACCCCTGGACCCGTGCATTTTATCAATGGTTTTTTTAAATCTATTGTGCTGCGCAATAATCATTTAGCGTTTCAAAATAATCTTCCAGAGGCAATGCAGCACTATAGAGATTTTTTTAACAGTTATAATCAAACGATAAAAGAAGGTTTTTTACATATGCAGTTTCTGTATGATTTTTATGGTCTCCCCCTGAAAGATTTTCTTTGTCAGCCACTAGAGGGCCAAGCATTGCGGCAGTTATTGTTAAGTGACAGTTTGGTTTTACGCTCAAAGCCAGATAGTCGTCCTGTATCCGCGTCAAATACGGTGTCAGTGAGGGAGGGTAAGGAAAAGGGTTCAAGTCCACTTACTCAAGCGTCTGAAAACTTATCAGATGCCTCTAAACGTGTAGCGCCAAATTCAACAGCCATTTCGGCACCAGCGTCATTGCTAGCTGAGGATCTAGCTAACATTAGGTTATCACCGGCCAGTGCTTTAGTACAAACTACCTTGCCAGTAGAAGTCAGCACTTCGATTTTTTCTGACGCCAGTCATGAAATAAAAGTTAGTCGTACGGCAATACTGTTACCGCCATCAGCTTTTACGGTGGCATCGATGCTAGAGCCAGGAAAATCGTCTCTAAGCGCTGCAGAATACTCAGGCAGTCAATTCGCATCGCATGATGATAATCGGGACGCCAGCAGCGCAATTTCAGCGCCATTAGGATTGCCGATTAGTGCTGCATCAAGTGTAACGCTATCACCGAATGGGGAATCAGTACACGACTTAACAGCAACACCAGCGAGCGCCTTGGGGCGAGCCGTTGTTCCTTTGGCTGCCATGACCCCTTTGTTCCCTGACATTGGCAACGAAATGAAAAATAATACTGTTGTCGCTGGTTTACCGCCATTAACCGTTACTAGTCCAAGTCTGGCTAATACCGCCTCTGTGGCAACGTCATTAAATGAATTAACGCTAAGCGCGCAGGAAAATCTGGCTTTTTTGCTTGGATTGCGCCAAGCTTCAGCGCAATTGTTATTGAAGCCATGAAGGTGTGGCATTAACAAGCATTATTCTGACATTAATGAAGCACGCATAAAAAAACCCTGTAGTTAAGTGCGTTAGCTACAGGGTTTTTTAATTAAAACAAAGACTTATTTGCCGCAAGACGTATCATTTTTGTTGCCACAATTACAGCCTTTTGCACCACAAGCAATATACTTAATCAAAGCACCAATGGCTAAGATGGGCATGAAAACTTCCAATAAACGTGAAATACCAGACAAAACACGGCTAGCATCAAAACTTTGTTGAATGACTAAAAAACCGACGATAAGCGCTACGACAAATACGATAGCTGCATAAACTTTATTACATTTCACAGGCATCTCCTTATTTAAATTAAAAAACATTAAAACTCTCGTGTATCCACAACGGCAATCTTATCACATCTCACCGCTTAATTTTTACCCGATGTTCACAGATTGTGAAAAAAATGCCTGGCGTTGGGCAGAATTAAGCGTTTTCACAGCAATAATAAGCGAATTTCTTGTAAATAATTGGCAATAGTCACAATAAAACGTGCTGCCTCAGCACCATCGATAACCCGATGATCATAAGAAAGCGATAACGGTAGCATCAAGCGCGGCACAAATTGCGATCCATCCCAGACGGGTTTGATAGCCGTTTTTGACACCCCTAAGATAGCCACATTGGGTAAATTAATGATCGGTGTGAAAGCAGTGCCACCGATCCCACCCAAGCTGGAAATAGTAAAGCTACTGCCTTGCATATCGGCACTGGTCAATTGTTTAGCACGAGCGGACTCGCCCACTTTGGCTAATTCTTGGGCTAGGGTGCCAAGCGACTTTTGATCGACATCACGAATGACCGGCACGACTAAACCCTCAGGTGTATCGACGGCAATACCAATATGAAAATAATGCTTTAAAATAAGATTATCACCACTGGCATCTAGGGATGCATTAAACGTTGGTGCCAGTTTAAGGGCACCGACTAAGGCTTTCATGATAAAAACTAAAGGGGTTAATTTAATGCCTTTTTTATCGTAAATAAGACTTTGGCTTTTACGAAAAGCTTCCATTTCTGTGATATCGGCATCGATAAATTGGGTTACATGGGGTGCTAATAGCCAATTACGCGATAAATTTTGGGCGGTTAATTTTTTGATCCGAGATAAGGGTTTGGTGTCAATGGGGCCAAATTGGCTAAAATCAATGCTCGGCATAGTGGGCAAGCCGCTACCACTTTGGATTGGCATCGTTTGGGCGCGCTCGACAATTTTTTTAACATGTGCGCGAATATCGTCTTTACTGATGCGGCCTTTGTCACCGGTGCCCGTAATAAGCGTTAGATCAACACCGAGCAAGCGAGCCATACGACGGACTGATGGGCCCGCGTAAATGTCACTTGTGTCTTCTGATTCAGTCAAAATAGGTGGGTTGACAGGAAGGACCGGTTTAGCAGTCACCGTTTCGTGCACGGGTATAATCGCAGCAGGTTCGGGGATTCTTGGAGAAGCAACAGCTTCGGTACCGGTGGTGGTTAATTCAGCAATTAAATCCCCCGTCTTGATTTTAGAGCCGACGTTGATGGTGATCGAGGTGATGGTGCCGGCTTCTGGAGCTGGTACATCTAGCGTCGCTTTATCACTTTCCAGTGTGAATAAAGCTTGGCCTTTTTCAACCACATCACCGATGTTTACTAAAATTTCAATGACTTCTAGCGCATTGTTGCTGCCGGTATCGGGTAAATAAATAGGGGTCATAAAAAATCCTTATAATAAAGTTGAGCTTACGAGAAAGTAGGCGTTAATAAAGTACCTTTAACCTGGTGAAAAAATTCACTGCTGATTTTGGCGATTAATTTATCTAATACATTTCTTTGAGTGGTGTAATCGACGCAATTGACGTTTTTAAATTGAGTACGAGCCAGATCGGCGCTGCTACTCATGCCATCGATGAGGCCTAAACTTAAAGCTGTATTGCCATTCCAAATTAAACCAGAAAACACGATGGAATCAGAGCTTAAACGCTTGCCACGGCCTTGCTTGACATCATGAATAAAAATCTGATGATCGGCATCTAATAGAGATTGCACAAAGTGTTGATCAGTGGTTTTTAAAGGTGAAAAAGGGTCTAAAAAACCTTTGTGTTCACCGGCGGTAAATAAGCGGCGAGTGACACCGACTTTTTTCATGACATCGACAAAGCCAAATTCATCCATCAATACACCGATAGAACCGACCAAACTGGTGGGATTGGCATAGATATTATCCGCTGCACTGGCAATATAATAAGCGGCTGAAGCACATAAATCGACACAAACACTGTCAATAGCCATTTTTGGGTGTAATGCTTTTAAGCGACGAATTTCATTATAAACATAAGATGCTTGCACAGGACTGCCACCAGGACTGTTAATATCTAAAATAATCGCTTGGGTTAGGGGGTCTTTGGCAGCTAAATCAACAGCTGCGATAATATCCGTAGCATTAGCATCGGCATCGGCGGCAATTTCATTATTGATGTGAATGATAGCGATATGGGGTTTATGAATATCGCCATTTTGATCAGAACCGGTATCAAGGCTACCCCAGATAACCAAAGCAGCGATCACAAAAATAAAAAATAATTTAAAAAAGATTCCCCAACGGCGTTTGGCACGTTGTTCACGAACGGTTTCAAGCAAAATCGTTTGTAAAATTTGCTGGCTATCTAGGGACGGCGGCGGTGTGGCAGTGTTTTGAGGCATAAGTTAACAGGGTATTTTTAAAGGATGGCTGCAATTATACCGTAATGTGATGCTAAGCTGGCGAGTTGTGTGTTTAGTGCTATTTTTAATTAGTTTATAATAAAAAACAGGCACCTTTACGTCGTATACTGCTTATACTTTATAAGTAACGAGGATCTTAACCATGCGCATTGATAAATTAACCACCAAATTTCAAACAGCGCTAGCCGATGCACAATCGCTGGCATTAGGCTCTGATAATCAATTTGTCGAACCTATTCATGTTTTAAAAGCGTTATTGGATCAAACCGATGGCAGCAGTGCGCCATTGTTGGCTCAAGCAGGCGTTAATGTTACGCGTTTAAAAGAAGCCGCGCTACAAGCCATCGATCAATTAGCCAAAGTCAGTGGAACCGGTGGCGAATTGCATATTTCCAATGCCTTAACTAATTTATTGAATGTTAGCGATAAATTAGCCCAAGCGCGCAAAGACCAATTTATTTCCAGTGAATTGTTTTTACTGGCTGCCCTCGATGATAAAGATACGGTGGGGCGTGTATTAAAAGCAGCCGGTGCTAGCAAACAAACGCTTGAAGCTGCGATTACTGCTATGCGCGGTGGGGATGCGGTGAATGATGCCAATGCCGAAGAGTCACGTAATGCCTTATCAAAATATTGTATTGACCTCACTGCTCGGGCTTTGCAAGGTAAATTGGATCCTGTCATTGGCAGGGACGATGAAATTCGCCGTACCATTCAAGTGTTGCAACGGCGTACTAAAAATAATCCGGTCTTAATCGGTGAACCGGGGGTGGGTAAAACGGCCATTATCGAAGGTTTGGCGCAACGTATTATCAATAATGAAGTGCCAGAATCTTTAAAACATAAAAAAGTGTTAGCCCTGGATATGGGTGCTTTAATTGCAGGTGCTAAATTTCGCGGTGAATTTGAAGAACGTTTAAAAGCGGTGTTAAAAGATATTGCCAAGCAAGAAGGTGGCATTATCCTCTTTATTGATGAAATTCATACCATGGTGGGGGCTGGCAAGGGGGATGGTGCGATGGATGCCGGTAATATGTTAAAGCCGGCTTTAGCCCGTGGCGAATTGCACTGTGTGGGTGCCACCACCCTGGATGAATACCGCCGTTTTATTGAAAAAGATGCCGCTTTGGAGCGCCGATTCCAAAAAGTTTTGGTCGATGAACCCAGTGTGGAAGACACTATTGCGATTTTGCGCGGTTTAAAATCCCGTTATGAAGTCCATCATGGTGTGGAAATTACTGACCCTGCCTTAGTGGCCGCAGCAACCTTATCGGATCGTTATATTACTGATCGCAATCAACCCGATAAAGCCATTGATTTGATTGATGAAGCAGCCAGTCACATTCGCATGGAAATCGATTCCAAACCGGAAGTGCTGGACCGTTTAGAGCGACGCATTATTCAATTGAAAATCGAACGTGAAGCTTTAAAAAAAGAAACCGACAGTGCCTCAATCAAACGTTTGCAGTCTCTTGACAGTGAAATGACGAAACTCGAAGTCGAATTTTCCGATTTAAATGAAATTTGGAAAACGGAAAAATCGTGTTTGTTGGGCGCGAAACAGATCAAAGAGCAATTGGAGCAAGCGCAATTAGCATTGGATAATGCTAGGCGGCGTGGTGATTTGAGTGCGATGTCACAATTGCAATACGGTAAAATTCCGGAATTAGAAAAGCAATTGTTAACGGCCAGTGACCTTAAACAAAGTGAATTTACTTTGTTACGTAATCGCGTCACCGAAGAAGAAATTGCTGAAGTGGTATCGAAATGGACCCATATTCCAGTTAGTAAAATGCTTTCTGGAGAACGTGAAAAATTACTTGCGCTGGAAAGTTTTTTACATCAACGGGTGGTTGGTCAAAATGAAGCGGTTGCTTTGGTAGCGGATGCGATTCGCCGTTCACGTGTGGGCTTAGCCGATCCACATCGTCCGATAGGGTCTTTTTTATTTTTAGGGCCAACCGGTGTTGGCAAGACGGAATTATGCAAAGCGTTGGCGGATTGTTTGTTTGATTCGGACACTGCGATGGTGCGCGTTGATATGTCAGAATTCATGGAAAAACATTCGGTCTCGCGTTTAATTGGTGCACCTCCCGGTTATGTCGGTTATGAAGAAGGGGGGGTATTGACGGAAGCGGTGCGTCGTCGCCCGTATTCTTTAATTCTATTTGATGAAATTGAAAAAGCCCATCCGGATGTGTTTAATATTTTATTGCAAGTGTTGGATGATGGGCGCTTAACCGATAGTCAAGGCCGAACCATTGATTTTAAAAATGCCGTGATTGTCATGACATCCAATTTGGGTTCGCATTTGATTCAAGAGATGGCACCGAATCACGATTATCTAGAAATGAAACACGCGGTGATGCATTTAGTTGAGCAACAATTTCGGCCAGAATTCATCAATCGCATCGATGAAGTGGTGGTCTTTCATCCACTGAATCGTGAACAATTATCCCGTATTGCCTGCTTACAAATTGAGCATTTGCGAGCCCGGTTATTGTCCCGTGAATTAACTTTGAAAATTTCCGATGCAGCGCTCGATTATTTAATTGCCACCGCTTATGATGTGGTTTATGGTGCACGGCCTTTGAAGCGCGCGATTCAACAATTGATTGAAAATCCATTGGCAAAAGCGATTTTAGAAGCTCATTTTGAGCCCGGCTCAGAAATTGCTATTCATGTTGGCGAGGAAGGTTTAACCTTTGCTTAATGTTTTGGCATAGCTATTGCATCTAGCCACATCATCGCTCTAAAGAGATTTGGCTTTATGTTAATACGCTGGGTAGTGGTTGCAACAACAATCAATGCGCATATTTACCAATTATCGGGTAAAGAGTTGCGCTTGGTGGATAGCTTGGAGCATCCAGAAGGTTTGAAAAAAGCCCATGATTTAAGTGCTGATCGCTCTGGTCGCTATGGTGGCAGTCATGCAGGCTCTGGAAGCAGCTTTGATCCACCGCACAACCCAAAAGAAATTGAAATGGATAAGTTCGCATCTCGAATTGCCCAGTGCTTAGAAAAAGCGCGGGTATCGAATCAATACCAAGCGCTGACACTTATTATGCCAGCGCATTTTTGGGGTTTATTGAATAAGCATTTGTCAAAACCGTTGCTGCTCTTGGTCGATAAAATCATTCAAAAAAATATTTTGCATTTAACGAAAAATTCTTTAGAAAAGTATCTTATCAGTTTACATTAAAGATTCTGCCGCAAAAAGTTAGTTGATTTTGTAAAATGGGCTATCTGAAATGAGCAAGTGAGCTTTTAGCTAAAAAACGTGTCAGTTTTTTTCTTACTTTACTTGTAGACGGCCCGAGTAGTTACCTTTACTCAAACACTTAATCACGAACATAATAAAATGTTATTTCCAGCCTTTAAAAGGGGCTGGTGATAGCAGATTATTTGCATAAAAATGATTATTTCTTGGCAGCCTGGCATGAGTCTTCCTCGCGTAGCGGTATCGCATCTTGAAGAGGCGTAACGGTGGTAAACGCTACGATGTTATTTTGAAAAGCGGTTACGGGTTGTGTTTGTGTTGCAGGAGGAGAGGGTTTAAAGGGCATCGCAGTACTTAATGTTGATAAATTAATGCTGGCCATTACCTGCGCTAATATTTCGGCACTCATCACCTCCCTATCTTTTTTAACTTCTTCTCTCGTCTTAGCAATTTCTTGCTGGTTTCTTTCTTCAGAAGCCCTAATTTTTTCTTCAGCTTCAGCCCTCACTTTAGCCATTTCTTGCTGACTTTTTTCTTCAATAGCCCTCAACCTTTCTTCACCGTCGACTTCTATTTCAACGGATCGATTAAAATGAATGACATTCTGTCCCGGTGCAATAATGACAGGAGTTTCATATTCTGCACAAGGAAGCCATTGAACTATGCCATAGCGCTCTTGCTTTAAGTGCTCATAACTGTTTTGAATCGCTGAAAAGCATGTTTGCCAGTAGGCATTTTGATGATGCGCTAATAGTTTCGCGTTATCTTCAGAAGTAAGCAAATCGGATGAAGAAAGGTGTATGGCATGCTCACCTTTGCCCATTTTGATCAAAATACCGGGCTTGATAGCATAAAAAAGATTTTGACTTTGTCGCACATAAGCGACTTTTTCAGTAAAAGATGGATGCTCAAAAGCTGGCGCCGGATCTTCTTCAACTAATGGGAAAGTGGCTAAGCGAATAAAACCATACGGTGGAGGCGGGTTATTAACATTTTTATCGGGTGAATACTTCAGTATATTTTTTCGATAAGTATCTTTAAGCGTACGGGTAGTAAAACTTTGTTTAAACGTACTGGAAGATAAGGATCCACTGCGGTAGATGCGACAAAATAGTTCATAGTCAAAGCCCAAAATTTCAGCTGCTTGTTTATTAGCAGGGGTATTTTCAAGCAGAAATTCTTGAGCATCATTGTAGAAAATCGCATACGCTGTTTGTCTTGCTGCTATGACCGATAATTGATTTTCTAAGCTTATTAATAATATTTCTGTTAACGGGTTTTCGTTCAGTGTCACTTGCATCGCATTGAGTAAATCATTAATAGCAATTTGCTCTTGTACCAAGTAATGCTTGTTTTTAACCGAAAAAAATTGCAATGAAATCGGGTGTTTCTGAACCTGTGTCGCTTGAAGCGTAGCTATTTGTTGATATTGTTGGCGTAAGTAGTCATGCCTTTGCCGCATTACTTTAACCACTTCATATTGCGCATTAATTTCTTCACAAGCCGAATTGACGGTGTGATAACTAAGCGCATTCGCGGGTGTTTCTAAGGTAGTGCCGAGCGAGCACAAATAATCGTAAGCCGGTTTTTCTTCGCGTTTTAGAGCTTTAAGGCTGGTGGTTAATAATTCATCTCTCGCGAGGGTCGAGATAATCTCAAGAATTCGGTCGAGTTGTTGCTGGAGTATCGCTAAGGCTTGTTCACTTTTGTAACGGCGTTTCATGGTAGGGATAATGGTTAGCCAAGAACCGGTAGCCCGGATGATTAATTGCGTTTGTAAGTCAGCGGCGATGGCTTTAAACATAGCGCCAAGGGATGAACTTGCGGGGAATAACGTTAAACCTTCTTGGGTTAACCGTGCTAAGTGTTCAAAGGAGGCTTTTTGTTCGGCGGCATTGTCGAAAGATAACGCGCTCTTGCAGCGGTCCAGTGCGAATTCTAAAGAACGATAATACAAATGTTTGTCTTGCCGTAAAACCGTTTTGCTTTGACGAGATAATCGGCCAAGATAACTTCTTTTGCCTTGAGCATTCGCGCTTGCAAAAGCATTTTGACGCGCTACCGCACAAGCGCTTTCATTCGGCCATTGTTGGGTGACAGTGAGGGCAATGCCCGGTTTTTTAAAACCCCAACGTGAGGGTGTGCTTAACGCGACTAATTGGCTCTGCCAACGCTGCACTACGCTTGAAAATTGTGACAGCGTGATCGAAGATTCTACCAAGACGGGTGGCTGAGAAGGCATCATAGAAGAAGCTATTTTTTTATAAACGGATAATTGATTATTAAAAAACTTTCGTTCTTTAAAAGCCGTATAGTCCGACAAGCGCTTGGTATTTGTTAATGCATTGACTAAGGTTTGAATCACTGGCAGATTTGGCGATGAATCTTGATACGCTTGAGCGGCTTTAAGTAAATAGTGTACTTGGACCACGCGTTTGATCGGCAGTACCGTAGCGTGTTGCCACCAGCGGCGCCAAAAAGGCAGCTCTTCATGCGCCGCAATCATGGCTTCATAGGAAGGCAATAATTCAAGCGTTAGGGGCGGCCGTGGTTTGCTCTGCCACCACCAACTTTTTGGCGATGGTGGTAGGAGCTTAAAATAATCTTCACAAAACGTGATTATTTCTTGGCAGCCTGGCATGAGCCTTCCTCGCGTAGCGGTATCGCATCTTGAAGAGGCGTAACGGGGGTAAACGCCACGATATTATTTTGAAAAGCGGTTACGGGTTGTGTTTGCGTTGCAGGAGGAGAGGGTCTAAAGGGCATCGCAGTACTTAATGTTGATAAATTAATGCTGGCCATTACCTGCGCTAATATTTCGGCACTCATCACCTCCCTATCTTTTTTAACTTCTTCTCTCATCTTAGCAATTTCTTGCTGGTTTCTTTCTTCAGAAGCCCTAATTTTTTCTTCAGCTTCAGCCATCGTTCTTTCAGAGCGGGCGGCATCTTCTTCTCGCTGCTTTTGATCTTGTTGAGCTTGACGTTGGTTATAGGACCTAGGATGAATTTGTATCGCAGCAAGTGGCCTGATCGTATTAGCAGATTTTTTAACGCTATGGTGCAACTTACTGCCAATGCCAAAAACACGACCACCGAGGGGCCTGGATGAATGGTATCAATAATCTCTTTCAGTTGATCATAATAGATATCGCCTGTCAAAATTTCATGCCGATTGCGATCAATCAGTGCTAAGCATTGCAGCGCTTGGTCTTTGCGAGAGATAAACTGCGTACGCGTTTTAAACATAGCATCTAATTGTTTAAATAACCACTCGATGGTAGCCGCCATTCCATAGCCAGATTGACCATTAAATTGACGCTTTTCTATGGTTAATTGGGTGATAGACCAATTTTCTAAATAGTTCCGTAAAAATATCTCAAGCAAGACTAATTTTTCTTCCCATTCTTGTCGTTGTTCTGCTTCCGGTAAAGCATGAGGGAAAACACCATTTTTGACAAAAAGCGCGTAAGCTTTGGCACTTAAGCCATACCAATTTTGATGTTCTAAACCGCATTCAGGCGCGCTTTCAATAACTTCGTGTAATTTAGGATTGTGATAACGTAAGGCTAAGAGCGCTAAAGTATTGCCCGTTTCTTCGGAATCCACGGCATTGTAGGGAATAACGCCGCGCCAATTTTTTAATTGGTTTCGATAATAGACTTCGCGTTGGGTATCCGTTAATAAGGCGTTTAATTTCAGCTGATATTCTGTCCGTGCGGTAAAATCCCATTGTTCGCGTAACAATTGGGGAATAGCCACGGCATTAAATGCGCCCTTTTTATCTATTAATAAT
>CAISUE010000025.1 GCA_903888615.1 uncultured Gammaproteobacteria bacterium | reverse complement strand
ACCTTCTGCTATGGAAGCAGTCATTGATTTTTTAAAAAATACCGATTTAAAAAAAGCCGAAAAAGCTATTGAACGTTATGGGTGTTTAGACCATGCTGCCTTAGACCCTATGGCATATGGTTATTTAACGCGTGCTAAAATTAAAAAATATTGTGATCAAGAAGTAAACGATCAACTCATCGAGATAGAGCAGTTATTTTTAAAATCTAAAATGCAACAGGCGGCAACGCGAGAAGTACAATTTAATGCTTTACAAAATGCGCGTGTCATTAAAAATGCGGAACATTATTATCGAGCGCTTTTTGAAACGCATGATTTGTCATGGAATATACGCGATCAGCATATGGTTGAAATATTAGAAAATATCATTACCCATATAGAAGCGATTTGTTGTGAACCTGCCAAGATCATTATTTGGGCACATAATTCGCATGTGGGCGATGCAAGGGCGACGGAAATGCACGACAGAGGTGAAATAAATCTGGGTCAATTGGTCCGTGAGCGATTTTTTGAAACGAGTTTTTTGTTAGGCTTTTCGACTTATGAAGGTACTGTCAGAGCCGCTTCACATTGGGAGGGTGATGCTATGCAAAAAACGCTTTTACCGGCAATGCACGGTAGTTATGAATCTTTGTTTCATGAAATAGGTAAAGAAAATTTTATTTTGGATTTAAAGGCTAATGCAATACGAGACCATCTATCAATACCACAACGCTTACAAAGAGCTGTTGGCGTTATTTATCAACCAGAGACTGAAAGAACCAGCCATTATTATTTTTCAAAGTTACCTAATCAATTTGATGCTTTAATTCATCTTGATACAACACAGGCACTTTAGTGTTAAATAACATTACTTGGGTAAGAGAGGGAATTACTCATGATTAAACGCATTTTACTTTTTATGTTAACGAATATAATGGTTATCGCAACGCTTTCAATCGTTACTACTGCGTTAGGATTGCATCATTATTTATCCAGTAAAGGTATTGATTATCAGACATTGGCTATTTTTTGTGCCATCTGGGGTTCAGGTGGTGCCTTTATTTCGCTTTTCTTGTCAAAATGGTTGGCAAAAATAGCGATGAGTGTGAGGGTTATTGATCCGCACTATGCTTCTGATGCACAAAAAGCTTTACTAGATAGGGTTTACCGTTTAGCTAGGAAGGCTGGATTAATGAACATGCCAGAAGTAGGCATTTATCAATCCTCTGAATTAAACGCTTTTGCAACAGGCCCGTCGCGACAAAACGCGTTAATTGCTGTTTCGTCAGGATTATTAACTACTATGAATGGCGCTGAAGTAGAAGGAGTCTTAGGTCATGAAATTAGCCATATTGCCAATGGTGATATGGTGACTATGACGTTGATTCAAGGCATTGTAAATGCATTTTCTTTGTTTTTATCACGGCTCATTGCTTATGTTATATCGATGCGTATGTCACGCAGCGAGAATAATCATGGTGCACCGGCAGCTCTCTATTTTGTGCTCGTTATGGTTTTTGATGTATTGTTTACGTTATTGGGAAGCTTGGTCGTGGCAGCTTTTTCACGCCACCGCGAGTATCGGGCAGATAAGGGTGGCGCACGGCTCGCGGGTAAAGAAAATATGATCGCTGCTTTACGCCGGTTACAAAAAATGCTTGACGGTTTTGATCCGCGCGCACCTTCCTTGGCGGCGCTTAAGATCAGTCATAAACAAAGTGGGTTTACGCTTTTTTCTACGCACCCGCCCCTTGCGTTGCGAATTTCGCGTTTGAATCTGCCTCTTTAAACATTATGATAATTTTTTTTAAAGCTTCTTCAACAGAAAGGAATTTTCCTCTTTTTGTGTAATCTGTGCTGATAGGATTAGGGTGTTTTTGTCTTAAAATAAATTTAGGAGAGAATACTCGGTATAGGTTGAATAATAGGAGCGGCGGCAGTAAACAAATCATGAGCATTTTTTGTTAAAGGTGGGTAAATTCTGTGATGGTTAATATTGATTTTTGTTTTTTTTGCCAAAGCACCTGCACTTATCACTTTTCGATCCCAGCCATCCATGTATAAAGCACCCCAAGAGCCTAAATCCAAGATAGTAACGTATTGTTCTTGGCGATAAATAATCATGGGTTCATTAAACAAATCAGCTACGACATTGTGACCTACTAGGCGTCCTTGAGGTCTGGCGTGTTGACAAGACATGACCGATTGGTGTTGATCGTCGACTTTCGCACAAGCCACATCGCCTGCCGCAAAACAAGATAGACTCGTGGGAATGCGAAGGTAATCATCGACAAAAAGACGGTTAAAATTATCTTTCTTAGCGAGAAACAAATCCGTTAATGCACTAGCACGCATTCCTGCTGTCCAAATAATGGTTTGAGTGTCAATAACTTCACCGGACTGTAACGTGACGGAGGTAGAAGAAACAGAGCTAACTTGACTATTACTACGCGTTTCAATCTGAAGATCATGAAGGGCTTTCAAAATGACTGGCTGGGGATTTAAACCTAAGGTGCTACCTATCTCATGTTGATCAATAATAATGACGCGGATTTGGTCAGTAGCAACCCCTGATTGCTGTGCGATATTTTTTAAACGCGTAGGTAACTCACAAGCCATTTCTATACCGGTAAAACCCCCACCGATTACGACAACGGTATGAGATTTACCGCTATTTTTTTTGAAGCAAGTGTGGAGATGCTTGTTAAGTTTTTTTGCGGCTTCATAAGTGTCAATGTTAAATGCATGTTCTTGTAAGCCCAAAATAGCGGGAGTAAATAAATGACTACCAGCAGTAAGGACTAACCGATCATAAGGGATGCTTTCTACTGTGGATCCTTTCGTTGTCACTTCAATGCGTTGATGAATAAAATCTATAGCCGTGACACTGCCTATTTGGTAGTTTACCTTAATAGGTGTCAGTAAGTCACTTAAGGGTATTTGTGTCGCTAGCAAATCTTCTTCATAATAGCGCACGCGTATGCCGTGATAGTTATTTTTATTAATAACGATTATCTCTAATGCATTTTCCTTTCCCAACTCTTGCCGTTTTCGTGCTGCACCGATAGCTGCCCACAATCCTGCAAAACCACTACCAATAATCACAATTCGTTGCATTTTTTTACTCAATATTTCTTTATTATTTAAATTTCATTAAAATAATCTTTTAGGTAAAGGGGATTCTAGCACAAGGTAATGAAAACGGTTAGCCGATTTTGCTATCGAAATTAAACGCCTCTTTTTAAGAAAATCGCAGCACACTCTTTATGTATACCCCTAACTATCCTTTTGTGTCAGCATACTCTGCTTAAGGGTAGTTTAGTTCTGCAACTACTCAAAAAACACTCGACAGTCTTCAGAGTGCCCGTATTCAGCTGGCATCGTTATAATCCATTAACTGCAATGCCTTTTCTTGCACCTGTATCAAGCCCAACATCGCAAGTGGTGGTGCACGCGTATTTTCAAGACGGACTGACGCAAGAAACAACACCCGATATCACGCTTACCGTCTTAACGCCATTTAAGCACGCAGATCGCCTCGAACACTTAGATTAAAGCGCCCAATCCTTAACCCATAACGAGCCTATAGTGCAGCAACGCTGACAACAATCATTGGCTTGGT
>CAISUE010000024.1 GCA_903888615.1 uncultured Gammaproteobacteria bacterium | reverse complement strand
TTTTATCAATACTCCAGCGATCTTTGATCGGATACCAAATAGCAAAAATACCCGTCGGCCAGCGTTTTAATGCCAAGCTTAAGTATTCTTTGAGTTTTTTCCATTCATGCACTTCTTCATAAGGTGGATCGATTAATACCAAACCGCGTTTTTCAAGCGGGGGTAAAAACGCTTTTGAACCCGCATAACCGTCCTGATGATAACAAGCCACGCGCTTATTATTTTCAAAAAAACGCTCTAATTGAATAAAAGGATTGATCGCTAATTCTTGTAACACACAGCGGTCATGGTAACGCATCACTTCAGCGGCAATAGCACCGGACCCAGGATAAACACTGCAGGCACTGGCTTTATTAAAATGTGACACTTGTCGAATAAGATTTAAATAATCCACCATGATCGGTTCTTGCCAATCAAGCGTCCAGATTTTTTGAATGCCACTTAGCGCCTCGCCCGTTTTATTCGCTTCATAACCCCGTAAATCGTAATAAGGTCCACCCGCATGGGTTTCCAAATAACAATACGGTGTGGCTTTTTTTTGCAATTTACGCAAAATCGCTAATACTACGATATGTTTAAACACATCAGAAAAATTGCCTGCATGATACGCGTGATCATAATTCATTAAAATTCCATTACTCTGGTGATTCTGCGGTAAGTTCGTTTAATTGACGCTTGGTTAAACGACGACCAAACAATTCTTCCAAGGCTTGTTTTTGTTCAGGTGGAATATCGAAGCCATATACCAACATCTCTTTTTCCGTGGCTAACACCGTCGCTAACACTTTAGCGGCATCGAGACAATGTTCATCGAAAGCAATTTGATTGGCGCCTCTGTTTTCCATTGTTTCTAACATTAATTCAACACTTTTCAACAGTAAGCCAGTGGCAGTTGAACCAAAATTATCTTGATCACCCGCCGATGTCGCTAAATAATCACCAAAATCATAAATAGTCAATGCACCTGGCATTTTAATGATGCGATACCCTTCTTTGATTTCCACATTAGCCCGACTTTGAATACTCGGCGGAAGATCATCTAAAGTGGTATACGCATCTTTATCCATCACAGCATAAGGTGCCACATAAGGGCCTAATTGATAACATTCAAACCATTGCCATGCATTGAGTAAATGTTCTAAGCCGAGTTTAAGTAAAAATTTTTCACGCTCACGATTCGATTCGGGCGTGCGCGTTGGATATTGACGGTAAGCTGGCATATTCATGCAATGATTCCTGTGTATAAATGGTGCAAGCACTAAAGCTTAAGCCCAGTAACTCGCGCCTTGCATCTCATGTAAGCGACTGGTCGTGCGTTGAAATTCAAAGCTAAATTGCTTGCCTTGATACAATTCACTCACCGGCACTTCAGCTCGAATCACTAAACGGCAGTGGGCATCATAAAGCACATCGATGAAACCAATCAAATACCATGCGGGGTCTTCTAATGTGTCATCAAAACGCGGCACATTATCTAAAAAAAAGATTTGATACTTTTTAGCCAACACCACATAATCTTGAATCGATCGGGGTGAAGCACACACGGTGGCAAAATCAAACCACGCCACTTCTTCATGCACACTCACCAACGCTATTTTTCGTTCATTGATTTCTATTTGCGCAGGTTCTAATTGATTCGTTGCGGTTAATTGGAAATACAAGGCTTTAAAAAAGGTTTCACTCGAAGCATCCCAATTTGAGAAATATACCCCTTGGCTGACTAAAGTCAACCAACGATAATCTTTTAGCGAGCGGACTTGACTGACGATCATATGTTCTTTAAGTGCGTCAATAGCTGGTAAAAACCGCGTCCGCTGTAAGCCATTGCGATACAAATCATCTGGTGCTATGTTGGAAGTTGCCACTAAGACCATGCCACGGGCAAACAAATATTGAAATAATTCCCCTAACAGCATCGCATCGGCAATATCACCCACAAATAATTCATCAAAACAAATCACCCGTGCTTTATGACTCATGTGTTTAGCAATTAATTCTAGCGGGTTTTTATGACCTTGAAGACAAGTTAATTCATGATGCACTTCACGCATGAATTGATGAAAATGCAAACGCCATTTCGGCACCGTCAAGGTACTGTAAAATAAATCCATCAACCACGTTTTGCCAGCACCGACATCGCCAAACAAATACACCCCTTGGGGGGCTGCTAACGGTAATTTCAACAGCTGCCGCACTTTGTTTAATAGAGTAGGCTTCGCTTCCAGCGCTACATAGAGATTATTAAGCAACTGAACAACCGCCGCTTGCGCAGGATCAGCTTGCCATTTACCGCTGTTAAGTGCTGCTTGATAGACGTGTTGAGGCGTATTAGGCATAGGATTGCTCGCTGTCTCGTAGTTTGGTTAAAAAATCGGCTTCCGTCAATATTTCAATGCCTAATTCTGTGGCACGCGCTAATTTACTCCCTGCATTAGCACCGACAACCACCCACGTGGTTTTACGCGTCACAGAACCGGTGACTTTGGCACCTAAACGTTGTAAACGCTCAATGGCCTCTTCTCGGCTTAACTGTGCTAACGTCCCTGTCAAGACCACGGTTTTAGCTTTAAAAGGATTAGCGCCAATTGCATCTACCGAAACCCTTGGCCAACTAACACCCGCTGCTCGCAACGCTTGAATAACTTTAAGGTTAGCCTCTGTATGGCAAAAAAGATACAGGGCTTCAGCCACCACCGGCCCCACATCAGGCACCTGTTGTAAGGTCTCCACCTCAGCGGCTAAAATAGCTTCCAAGGTTAAAAAATGGTCCGCTAACGCCTTTGCTGTCGCTTCACCCACTTCACGAATCCCCAACGCATATAAAAAACGCGCCAATGTCGTTTGTTTGGATGCTTCTATCGCGTGCAAAATATTTTGCGCTGATTTTTCGGCCATGCGATCGCATTGTAACAAGCTCGTTAACGTTAAGTGATAAAAATCACTCGGATTATGCACCAAACCTTTCTCGACCCATTGTTCGATCCATTTATCACCAATGCCATCGATTGCCATGGCTTTGCGTGACACAAAATGCTGCAAACTTTCGCGCAATTGTGCAGGACAGCTTAAACCTGCGCTACACCGTGCTGCTGCCATTGTTTCTGGCTTCACCACCCTCCCACCACAAACAGGGCAAACGGGCGGCAATTCGAGAACAGGTGCTCCTGGCACACGCCGATCGATTAACACGCTGACGATTTCAGGAATCACATCCCCGGCTCTACGAACAATCACCGTATCGCTAACGCGAACATCTTTACGGCGTGCTTCACCGATATTATGTAACGTCGCATTGCTCACGTGCACGCCACCAACCAGTACGGGACTTAAATGGGCCACTGGCGTCAGCGTCCCGGTTCGACCCACTTGAAAATCAATCGCAAGTACTTGAGTTAATTGTTCTTCGGCAGGAAATTTATGGGCAATGGCAAAACGCGGTGCTCGCGTTACAAAACCCAATGCCTGTTGATAGCGAAGATCATCCACTTTATACACTACCCCATCGATATCATAAGGCAATTGATCCCGTTTAGACTGTAAATCATAATAATATCGCAAACAACCTGCTATGCCTTGCACCACAGCGCTAATAGGTGGCACTGGAATACCCCAAGCACTTAACTGGGCCATGACTTGACTATGCGTAGTTGGCATCGGCCAGTTTTGCACTTGCCCAAGGCCATAGGCAAAAAATTGTAACGGCCGCAATCGCGTTATTTCAGGATCGAGTTGACGCAGACTGCCGGCAGCGGCATTACGAGGATTGGCAAAGACTTTATCGCCAATGTCTTTTTGACGTTTATTTAAAGCCGATAACCCCCCCTTAGTCATAAAGACTTCACCACGCACTTCAAGCACGCCAGGGATTTTAGCACCGTGCAATTTTAAAGGAATGGTCCGAATCGTTTTTAGATTAGCGGTGATGTCTTCTCCCGTTTGACCATCACCTCGCGTAGATCCCTGAATAAATTCACCTTGATAATAGCTAAGACTGACGGCTAAACCATCTAATTTAGGCTCAGCGGCAAACGCTAAGTTTGCATCGACATCCATCCCGCCTGTTTTCAAGCGTTCACTCAAGCGTTGCGCAAAGGCTAAGACTTCTTCATCGCTGAAAGCATTGTCGAGTGACAACATAGGGACAGTGTGATGCACAGGGCGAAAAGAAGCTGCTTTTGTTCCCCCCACCCGCATCGTGGGCGAATAAGGTAAGCGATAAGCGGGATATGCGTGTTCTAATTTCACCAAGGCTTGATAAACACGATCGTATTCACTGTCCGGAACCAGTGGATTGTCAGCCACAAAATAGGCATAATTGTAAGCTTCTACCTGCGCGACCAACGCTGCCATAGTGGATTGAATCGATGCAACATCTGTCATAATAAAGACTCGGCTATTTTTCGTCATTGAGAAATTTTTCAAACAAATCCTTGAAAAAATCAGAGGCAACCATGAGTGATTTTTTGAAAATGCGTAATTCTACCATTAGCGTCAACTTGCCTGGGCACATTTCACTGGCTACCCATATGCGGGAGCGACACATAACAACTTCTGAAACGCGCTTAACCTCATCGGTCAATCCTTTATTGACCGCCAGTTACGCGCTATTGGCAACAGCATCACGTTTACAATTATTAGCCCAAGAATTTGATCCTGCTTTTTTACAACAGCAATTGATTAGCCAACTACACGCATTTGACATCGCGTGCGCCAATAAAGTGCGTGACGAAGTCTTATCGCTAGGCCGATATTTTCTCTGTTCGCTACTGGATGATATTGTTGAATATGGCCCTAGCAGTGGCTTTAGCCCAGGCTATAGCTTGTTAATGCATTACTATCAAGAAATACCCGCCGATAATCGCGCATTTAAACTTATGGAACGCTTAGAAGATAATCCTGTTGCCAATGTGTTTTTATTGGAATTGGCTTATATGATTCTCGTCTATGGGTATTTTGGTCCCTACCGTTTTGACCCCAATGGCTATGCGATTATTTTAGAAAAACAAGATACCCTTTACCATTTAATCCGCTGGCAACATGGCGATTTTCGTAAAAATTTATTTATCCAGTTACCACCCTCATGACAGACTTACATCGGCACACTTCTTTATTTGGTCGCCTTAAGCAGTATTGGCAACGACGACGTTTTTTAAAACGCCAATTGACCGCTTGTTTACATCCAACGCAAGTACAACTTTTTCTTGATGGTTTATTCTTAAGCCATCACTATTTACAAGAAACCCGCTATAAACACCGTTGGTTATCGACACTGCCGGTATGTTTTATTATCGGCACTCACCACAGTGGAAAATCCAGTTTAATTGAACACTCAGGCTTGGCAACCCGCTCTGAAACCGGCTTAAATTCACATTATCAACCGATCGCAGCGCGAAATATGCCGCAATTTCGTCATAGCAGTACGAAATTATTCATCGAATTACCCGCTTATTTGTTTATCAATGAATCGATGAAACACATCCCATATTTAAGCCACGCGATCCAATTTTTCACTTTTTTTAACTACTTCAGTAAAACGCGTGACATTTTCTACACCATCAGTTTAAACGATTTATTAGCCGATACTGAACAGCAGCAACGACAATTCAATGAGTTTTTTGCTAATTTAACGCTTTTTTTAAACGCTTTCCCTAAAGCCATCTCCGTACACTTAGTCATTACCAAAGTTGATCGCATCTTAGGGTTTAGTGAATTTTTTGATGACTTAAGCTTTGAAGAACGGCAATTACCTTGCGGCATTGGCTTAAGCATGACTTCCAATGTGCTTCATAATCAACAACAATTTCATTCATTGGTTCGCCGCTTGACCGAACGCTTATTTTGGCGCTGTCACAGTGAACACCAATTACAACGGCGCTTATTAGTGGCTGATTTTCCACAACAATTTTTAGCCCAAGAACCGTTATTAACCAAGTATTGGGAACGCTTGGCCGATATTCAAGCAATAACGCCGCACGTGCGCTTCAAAAGTTTGCATTGGTTGAGTAATGCCCAAAGTGGTAAATTAATCGATTTATTGCGTGGACAAGCCATTAACTTAATGCATTTACCCGCCACCCATTGCTTGCCTTTGCTAGTTCAGCGCAAAATGTATTTTGTGCGGGGTTTTTTTCAACATCTTCAAACCCCTCACGTCGAAAAAACCAAAAAAGCTTTTGTAAAACCCTCAACACTTAAAGCACTAACCCTCACCCCGGTTACTGCAGCAAAAACATCCCCAGCCCTCCCTAAATACCGCTTGAGCAAGCGAGCATTAGGCTTCCTTAGTGCCGCACTGATTCTTACTGCGCTCGGAACAAGCATTGCTTATACTTTCTATGAGCAAGCTTTAAGCGAGCGACCACTCAGCCATTTGCAACAAAACCCTGCTCTTGCCTATACGTTAATCACTGCCAATAATCCACCTCAAGCCATCCAAGCTTACATCAGCCATGTTTCACCGCAATTATCACCACGTCAACGCCAAGCTATCATGACTGACCCTGATTTTAAGCACACTTTATTAAACGCGGCGAAAACGTATCTCAACCAAGCTTGGCAACAACAGGTCCAAACATTTTATAGGCAAAATTTAGCAGATTATTATCCGCTTGACCCCACCGCTAAAAAAGACGCAGACTTGAAAAAATTCAAGGCATTTTATGGCCCGGCAGGAATCATTGATCAATTCGTTAACCATTACCTCACTGATTTTCTTAAACGCTATCCTGGTAAACTCAGTCCCGCTGCCAGTCAATTCTTAGCCCGCGTGAAAGATTTACAAAGCCAGTTATTTAGCAGCACAGGCGCGATGAATGTCAATTTTTCTCTGTCATTAATACAATTAAATGCCCGTATTAACCAAGTGGATTTACAAATAGCGGGTAGCGATTTTTCTGCCAAAGCCCATACCTTGATCAATAAAAATTTTAGTTGGCCGAATCCAACAGGGCTCAATGCTTCAGGTTATCGTTTACAATTACGCGATGGGCCGCCACAAAATGCCGCTTTTCTTGGTGTTTGGAGTTGGCTGCCTATGTTAGCGCAATTTCATTATCAGGATTTCAACAAAGGTCTTGATGGCACTTACAGTGGCAATGTTATTCTGAACGATGATAGTGCCCAATTAACACTCACCTCGCAGCAAGATATCGTTATGTTGCTAACACTCTTTCAACAATTAACCGTACCTGACCCTCTTTTATGAATAGCAATGATTTATTACAGGTGATCAATCACCAAGAAGACGTGCAAGCTTTAGGTTTGCATTTAACATCACAGCAATGCGCTATTAGCATTCACACCATGACACCCCCAGTATTACAGGTTTCAATCCTGTGGCATTTTGCAGGACAATCTTTATGGGAAGCGGTGCGAGTAGCCTTACACGCCTATGGCGAAAGCCAAGGGTTTCGTGATTGCCAATTTCACTTTGACTGTGTTATCCATCAGCATCAAACCCAACACGGTTTAGCAGCGCGAAGGGGCATTAAAAATATTATTGCGATCGCCTCTGGTAAAGGGGGGGTTGGCAAATCGACTGTCGCTTGCAATTTAGCCTTAGCTCTCTTGAGTCAGGGTGCGAAGGTTGGCTTATTAGATGCCGATATTTACGGCCCTAGTATTCCACATATGTTGGGGCAAGCCGATTTACCTGAATCCAAAGACAGTAAAACGTTAGAACCCTTAGAACGTTATGGTTTGCAAGTCATGTCGATCGGTTATTTAATCGATACCGATACCGCGATGATTTGGCGTGGACCCATGGTTAGCACAGCTCTGCAACAACTCTTCAATGATACACAATGGCATGATTTGGATTATTTACTCATCGATTTACCACCTGGAACCGGTGATATCCAACTCACCTTAGCGCAAAAAATTCCTGTCGCCGGCGCTTTAATCGTCACCACACCGCAAGATATTGCCCTACTGGATGCCAAACGGGCCGTGGCGATGTTCAATAAAGTCCAAGTCCCTGTGTTAGGTTTGATTGAAAATATGAGTTACCATCAATGTACCCAGTGTGGCTATCAAGAGCCTATTTTTGGCGCAGGTGGTGGCGCTGCCATGGCGCAGGCATGCGCCATTCCTTTGCTAGCGCAAATCCCTTTAAAACGCAGTATTCAAGAACAATTGGATCGTGGTTGCCCAACGGTTGCAGCCGATCCGCTAGACCCCATTAGCGTGCTTTATCAACAATTAGCGATTAAAGTGTCAGTGCAATTAGCACAAGCCAACTTAAGTTTAAAATCGCGTTTTCCAAAAATTGTTATTGAATAACCACCGCCCCAACTATCCAGCACATTCCTATGCCTCTACCCTTATTATTAGCCTCTAGCTCCACTGCTCGACACGCTTTGTTAACACGCTTACAAATCCCTTTTGACTGTGTCAGTCCAGCCATTGATGAAAGCCCTTTTAAAGGCGAAACACCACTGGCATTGGTCGAACGACTCAGCCGGCAAAAAGGTTTAGCTGTGGCTAAAGATCATCCGAAGCACTTAATCATCAGTTCCGATCAAGTGATCGTCATCCATGGCGAGCCTGTTAGTAAACCCGAATCTCATGGTGAAGCCATAAAACAATTACAAAATGCTTCGGGTACTTGGGTGAGTTCTTTAACCGGCTTAGCAGTTTTAAATCCCCAAACGCAGCTGCAACAATACCGCTGCATTCCAACACAAGTTTTATTTAAAACCCTCAGCTTGAGGCAAATTGAACAGTATTTACAACAAGACCAACCTTATGATTGCGCTGGCAGTTTGCGTGTCGAATCCCTTGGTATTCGGTTACTTGAAAAAATACACAGCGATGACCCAACCGCGTTAATTGGTTTAGCGTTAATTGGTTTGGTGGAATTTTTAACGAATGAAGGTTATGAGTAAAATAATTACAAACTGTGATTATTTTACTTTACATTCATTAAATACGCATTTATAATTCGTATGACAAGTGATCAGCTAACTAACTGCTAACTGGATAAACGAGCGCATTAACAGTCCTAGAGGCATTTTGCTAGTATAAGATCAATATTACTATTTGGGTGCAGCCTTTAAACAGCAATTCGGTAACGAGTAACGCTGATCGGCGCCTTGACGGCTGTGTTCTGCAGACGCACGAAATGCGCCGAGAAATATACCACGACTGACGGGTACCGTAGAAGTTCGTTGAGAGGCATCAACACTGTTCGCCCGACTTGGTTCGATAGACGTCTGGAACGGGGAACATGGGACAAAATTTTGTTTAGCTACGTCATCATTATTTTGACTAACCTGATTCATATTAAGGTTAGTCAACCATCCTTCTAAAGACCCATAAAGACCCGTTAAGTGGTTTGGATCCATGGCATCATGTACGGCTGTCAATTCCGTAAGCCGATTTTTAATAACAGCAATCATTGCATGAATAACAATACCTTGACCACCCTGAGCATTAATAACGTCTTGGCTTGGCATTTTTCCATGCCGTATAAAATACAATACTGACTGCGGTAAATTAAATGCGCGTAATTCTTTTAAAGCCTCGAGATCACCGTCTTTTAACACATTTCCAGATTGGTAAGCATCGTGATAAGCGCGTAAACGATTAAAAGCGCCTTCAAGTGAAAATTTCCCCAAGCCTGGCGCGACAAACAGCGTTAAGCCTAACTGAAGCCATTTCATAACCTCAGGGTTAACTCCTTCAATAACGGCAGGGAACACCAATACCATACCCACTTGAGCAAACACATATAAACTTAAAATAGCCAATTGCGCCCTCTCCCAGGTGATGATACTCAAGGGATTTTTTAATATTACTAGGGTCGAAGAAGCAATCCGTTGACACACACTTTCCGTCTTAGTTTCTTCTTTAGCTTGAGAAAAACCCATATTAGCCAATACATTAAAAAACACCGATAAGCTAAAGCTATTGATGAGGGTGTTAACACCAAAAGACGCTGAGGCAATAGCAAGACCTGGCATCATCAAGCCAAAAAGCAGCGTTTCTGAAAATTCAGCCGCTTTTTCACCAGAGAAAAAATTAGGTAAGGTATAGATAGCCGCCGCGATTACCGCCATTATTGCTGCAAACCACAAGCCGCTTTTAACACAAAAAGATTTTTCAACGAAAAAATCTTCCTGGTTCTTTGCAGAAAGATTTTTCCATGCAGTCAATAATTTAAAATCCAATTTCTGAATATTATTCTGGCCTTTTATTAACACATGAAGTTTGATTAATTTTTCAAGTGCAGTATCACTGCTGATTAATGTTTTCTTTTCGCTAGGAGTTAGTAAAGCTTCATCTAATTGTAGATTTTCATTTAATTCTTTACGCGAAGTTCCTTTGGTAATATGTTTTTCGATAAGTTTATGATTGATTTCATTTTCCAGAGCCGAGACTTCTGCAGATAAATCATTCAATATTACTCTAAGAATTTTTTTCAATCCCTGAGGGTCTTGAATCCAAGAGGCTTTAATATTTTTGATGAGAATATCACGAATTAAACGGGTATTAGTGATTGTCGCTGATATAAATGCTGCATACGTAAACCAATCGACAATGGAATCACTAAAAAGTCCGCTAGTACTATTACGACACTCTGCTACATACGCTGTACTAAACGCCGAAATAATCGCAATACCCAACGGTAGCAACATTTCAGGATGAACTACTTCTTTCATTAAGCCAAGCATCGCATCTTTTTGATACCGAGACACTAATCTTGAAAATAATGTTTGCGCTGAGTTAGTCGCTAAGATCGTCGGTACCACAGCCGCTGCCTTTACCAAAGACCATAATATCTTTGCATAGGGGCTATCACTGTTTGACAAAGTCGCATCGACTGTCAAAGAGGCATAAAAACTGGCTGACACCGCAGCGGGGGCTGTGATAGTCCCTATATAGCCTAATACTGCTAACAACCAAGCCGTCGCTTCACCAGTGGTAGAAAAACTTAATGCTGGCAACGTACCGTAATTTTCGTTATTGCTTGCTGCTTCGATATCTGAATCTACTTTATTTATTAAAGGATCATACGGGGTATTAGTATTAGGAACAGGGGTAGAGGTAGAAAAAAACATACTAAATTCCTTGATATTATGTGTTAGTTGAACCTAAGACAATCTTGCCTATTTTGTAAAATAGCTTGTTTATTATAGAGTTAACAAGTAAATGTCTAATATTATTAGATTTATCACTTAAATCCTGACTTATTTTCTAAAACACTATAGCAATCGAACCTTAACAAAAGCTTAAGGATTAAAATACAAAGATTGGTGTGAAATATAAGGCAAGGGGATGCAAGCTTACTCGGTGGCATGAGAACTAACGCTTAGCGGGGCTACAGGCTATTTCAACAGGTAGCCACCAAGGCTACCTCTATAAAATTTCTCAATCATCAGGCACTGTAATACAATTCAAATTCTAAAGGATGCGTAGCAAGACGCAGGCGATTCACATCGGAGCGTTTAAGTTGTTGGTAACTCGTTAAAAATGCTTCACTAAATACCCCACCTTGCGTCAAAAAACCGTGATCGACTTCGAGGGCATCCAGCGCTTCTTCCAGCGATTGACACACCGTGGGAATGGCTGCTGCATCACGCGCAGTTAAATGATACAAATCAAAATCACTGGGCGCGCCAGGGTCGATTTTATGGATAATACCATCCAAGCCTGCCATCAGCATGGCTGAAAAAGCTAAGTAAGGGTTAGCTAATGCATCTGGAAAACGCACTTCGATCCGCCTGGCATTGGCAGGTGTATAAGGAATGCGAATCGCTGCCGAACGATTGGCATTGGAATACGCTAACATCACGGGCGCTTCAAAACCAGGCACTAAACGTTTATAACTATTGGTCGTAGGGTTGGTAAAGGCATTCAACGCTTTGGCATGTTTAATGATGCCACCGATATAATACAGCGCTAATTGCGACAAACCACCGTATTGATCACCGGCAAACATATTTACTCCCGCCTTACTTAACGATTGATGCACATGCATACCACTGCCATTATCCCCCACCAAAGGTTTGGGCATAAACGTCGCACTTTTACCAAAGGCATGAGCAACATTTTTAACCACGTATTTGAAAATTTGCACTTCATCCGCTTTGGCGACCAATTCATTAAACCGCACACAAATTTCATTTTGACTGGCAGTGGCGACTTCATGATGATGTGCTTCAACCATCAAACCCATTTGCTGCATGATTTTACACATTTGAGAGCGAATGTCTTGCGCTGAATCTACCGGTGGCAGTGGAAAATAACCGCCTTGAAGACCAGGCCGGTGGGCTAAATTACCCGTACTCAACACTTTATTCGCATTCCAAATGCCTTCATTAGCATCAACCCGATAACTGGCTTCATTAACGGTATTATTAAAACGCACATCATCGAAAATAAAAAATTCAGGCTCTGGACCAAAAAAAGCTTGATCGGCAATGCCAGTGCTTTGCAAATAAGCCGAAGCACGTTTGGCAATGGCTCTGGGGCAACGATCATAAGCAACCGCACTTTCCGGCTCATAAACATCGCAACGTAAGTTAAGGGTCTTATCCAGCGTAAAAGGATCAATGACCGCACTGCTGATATCGGGTTTCAATACCATATCGGAATTAGCGATTGAGCGCCAACCTTTAATGGATGACCCATCAAACATTTTCCCTTCTGTCAAAAACGCTTCATCGACCACCGCTTTGGTGACGGTAATATGATGTTCAGTCCCGATGGTATCGGTAAAACGCAAATCGACAAATTCCACTTCACGCATGAGTTTTGCAAACACCACCATAAGATTATCCCTAAAATGATCAAAAATGGCCATTATAGCGTTTTTTACTTAAGCCTGTAGCGCTCTTTTGCGTTTGTGTAACGATGTCGATATACGTTAGAATGGCCCCTTTTAAATAGTTGTCCCACTTATGGCTGAACTTTCTTTTATTCAAAATATAGCGGCAATGGCACTCCCCTTATTATTTGGCGTCACTTTTCACGAAGTGGCCCAAGGCTACGCCGCATTATACTGTGGTGATAAAACAGCGCAACGCTGTGGGCGCTTAAGCTTCAACCCACTGCGCCACATCGATTTAATCGGCACGATCATTCTGCCTATTTTATGTTTAATGCTCGGCGGGATGTTGTTTGGTTGGGCCAGGCCCATCCCTATCGATAGCCGCCATTTTAAACAGTGGCGACGCGATACGATCATCGTGTCACTTGCAGGTCCGATGGCCAATTTTGCCTTAGCCATCGCGTTTGCTCTGGTTTTAAAGCTGGGTGTATTCTTAAGTGCCCACCCCAGTGGTGCCTCTTATGCCTTACAAATTATGGGCGACTATGGCATCATTTTAAATCTTTTTTTAATGATTTTTAACCTCATCCCGATACCTCCTTTAAATGGTGGGCGCATTTTATTGGTATTATTACCACCCAAACTTGCTTTTCACTATCGCCGCATCGAAGCTTATGCGATGTGGGTAGTCTTGTTATTACTGATCTTAGGTGTCGGTCGAGCGTTATTAATTCCGGTGCAATTTTTACGCACTTTCATTC
This sequence comes from uncultured Gammaproteobacteria bacterium, assembly GCA_903888615.1. GTDB lineage: Bacteria > Pseudomonadota > Gammaproteobacteria > CAISUE01 > CAISUE01 > CAISUE01. Next base: position 27,498 of record CAISUE010000024.1, on the reverse strand, counting down.
TGCAATTGGTTGGATTATAAGTTATGAGTTGGTTAAAAAAATTATTACCCGGTAAATTAAAAACTACCCTGACAGGCAATCGCAAAAGCGTTCCCGAAGGTTTGTGGAGTAAATGTCAAGCGTGTTTAACGGTTCTGTACCATACCGAACTCACCCAAAACTGTAATGTGTGCCCAAAATGTCAACATCATCATCGCATCAGTGGTAGAGCACGCTTAAACTGGCTATTTGAAAGCAGTATTTGGCAAGAAGTGGGTTTAGAAGTAAAACCCATGGATCGCTTAAAATTCAAAGATAGCAAACGCTACAAAGACCGCCTTTTAGATGCCCAAAACAGCACCGGTGAAACCGAATCGTTAATCGTCGGCCGTGGCTTATTAGAAAGCAAAGTGGTCGTTGCCGCTGCCTTTGAATTTCAATTCATGGGTGGTTCGATGGGCGCTGTTTTGGGTGAAAAATTTGTTCAAGGCGTCAATGCCGCTATCGCTGCTAAAGCACCATTCCTCTGTTTCACCAGTAGCGGCGGTGCTCGCATGCAAGAAGGCTTGATTTCACTGATGCAAATGGCAAAAACTTCAGCCGCACTCGCGCAGTTAGCCGAACATAACTTACCCTTTATTTCCATTTTGACGGATCCCACCATGGGTGGGGTGTCAGCCAGTCTTGCCATGCTCGGTGATATCATTTTAGCCGAACCGAATGCCTTAATTGGCTTTGCCGGTCCCCGCGTTATTGAACAAACCGTACGGCAAAAATTACCCGAAGGCTTTCAACGCAGTGAATTTTTATTGAGCCATGGCGCCATCGATGCCATTGTCGATCGCCGTTCTTTGCGAGCGTATTTAAGTAACGTCTTGGATAAATTAACCTCATGAGTTATTTTGCCTTTCTAGCCTTAACGCCGCTCAGTGATTTTTTTCAAGCCATTCCCTTTAGCTATATGGCATTATTTCCAGTCCTTAATCCCTTAGGCTGCGCACTGATTTTTCTAACCCTGACCATTGGCGCACCCGATGCCGTCTTAAAAACGCTGTGCAAACGGATTGCGATCAATACTTTCATTTTATTAGCGGTTGTGTTATTGATCGGCACGTATATTTTGAGTTTTTTTGGTATCACGGTGGCTATTGTTCAAGTCGCCGGCGGGATTGTCGTCGCTTATATCGGTTGGAGTTTACTCAATCAAGCCCCGGATACTACTTCCGGTGGCTCAAACGTCGCTGAAAATCCCAGCGAAATCAAAAAAAGTTTGCTCGATAAAGCGTTTTATCCACTCACAATGCCCATTACTGCAGGTCCCGGTTGCATCGCTGTCACCCTCACCATCGGTGCTCATGAAACATCCTCCGGTTACCACGCCACACTCCTTGGTCAATGTGGCGCAGCTGTTGGGATCATGCTGTGTGCTGCCACGGTATTTTTGTGTTACCGCTATGCACAACGCATCACCACTAAACTTGGCGAAAACGGTACCCATGTCATTATGCGACTATCGGCTTTTATCAACTTTTGTATTGGCTTGCAAATCACCTGGCATGGCATCGTCAGTTTAATTCGTTCTGTCAATCACTTTCACGCATGATTAAGGCGATAAAAGCGCTTGGTTATTTAGTCTTGCTGTTATCGTTTTATTATCACGGGTGCTTAGCTAACGTAGCATCACCCGACACACCCCGCTTTGACCGCCACAATCCCGCTTCTTTACAACGCGGCGCCAAAGTGTATTTTAATTATTGTGCTGGCTGTCACAGTTTACAATACGATACTTACCCGAATATCGCCGCTTATATTGGTGCCAGCGCCATTGAACAACACGCTATTCGTCAAACTATGTTATTTGATCCTTACAGCGACATTAACCAAAGCATTCATTCCGCCATGGATCCCATCGATGGCCAACATTGGTTCGGTGCAAGCCCACCCGATTTAACGCTCATCGTGTCTCAAAAAAGTGCACTGTGGTTATATCAATTTCTAACCGGATTTTATGCCGACCCTAGTCGCCCTCATGGCACCAATAATGTCATTGCCACTAACACTGCCATGCCCAATGTCTTAGCCCCCTTAAGGGGTGAAGTACAAGCCGTCTACGTCCAACATCAGCTTGATCATTTAATCACGATTAAAGCGGGGCTATTAAGTCCTCTGGCTTTTAATCGCAGCATGGAAGATTTAGTGAATTTCCTCACGGTGGTGGCTGAACCTTGGCAACAAACACGTCTTTGGCTCGGAATCACTATCTGTCCGTTGATTTTTTTGTTAGCATTCATTTGCTATGCACTTTTCAAGACCTCCTTTAAAAAACCTGAGTAATGTTATGACAACCACCCCTGAACAAGAAACCCCCATGAGTTCAACAAAACCCTATCTAGTTCGCGCTTTTTACGAATGGATTCTTGATAATAACTGCACCCCTTATTTACTCGTCAATGCCAAGTTACCACATATCACTGTCCCTAAGAAACACATTGAAGACGATGGCACCATTGTGCTGAATATTATGCCGATGGCTGTGCAACGCTTAGTGATGAATAATGAAATGATTACTTTTCACGCCCGTTTTGATGGCGATGCGTGGGAAATCTGTATTCCCATGTATGCAGTGCTAGCGATCTATGCACATGAAAACGGTCAAGGCATGGTGTTTGAAGAAGAAGACTATGTACCGCTTGCACCCACGCCAAGCGATAGCCATGCTAAAAAACCACCTGTTCGGCCGTCGCATTTAAGCGTCGTAAAATAAGCACCAAAATTTCAGGAGCCGTCTTAGCATCGCTTAGTGAAATCGCAAATCCATTGGCATGAAATTGGCAGTAAGCTGGCAGAATTTCCCGCACAATGCGTGCGTTAACTGGATAGAATAATACGGAATTTTCATGTATATCGTTTGTATTAATGGTGCTTCAGCATCAGGAAAGTCTAACTTGGCTCATTTAACAGAACAAGCTTTTTTAGAAAAAAATATTTCTTGTCAAAAGATCAGTATGGATAATTATTACCACGAAAGACCAAAATATAAAAAAGCGAAATTTTTTAGAGCGACGACCAATTTTGATACGCCAGCGATGTTGCGTTTGGATTTACTGAAAGAAAATCTATTGCGCTTACATCATGGTAAAGCCATTACTAACCGCGTCTTTGACTTTTCTTCTAATCGTTACAGCGCTACTGAAATCACCCATCAGCCATCTGAAATCGTTATCATCGAAGGTTTATTTGCAGCTTTATTTGCCAAATCACTGCCAGTAGAACTCGCCCACTATAAGGTCCATGTCCAAACCAACGATTATCTGAATTTATTACATCGGCGCAGCGTTCGCGATACGCAAGAACGAGGCCGTGCTAATAAAGCAGAAGTTTTAAACTATGAACGTAAGCATGTGGGCGCAGGTTTTTTACAATACACCGCTAAAAACGCCACAGGTTCAGATCTCTACGTCGAAAATAATGCATTGCCAAAGGGAAGCTCAGAGAATTTTATTTTGAAAGAGGCAGCACAAACCATTGTTGAAGCTTTTCAAACCCAAGCCATACCCACCACCACTGGCCACCTTGCCAAAACGCTGCAACAACGGGTTATTGAAAGTCATCACGTGGCAGCAACCATGACAGATCGCGCACCTTGTTTTGAGGGTCCCCTACAAAAAAGCTTTAGCGGTGTATTTGGCGAACCCAAAAGCCATTACCCTGCAACAGAAATGGAAAGTTGCACCATTAAGCGCAAACTTGAACTGAGCACTGTCAATAATAATGAAGCGGTCGAATCGCTTCGGCGTAGTCGACGTTTGTAACCAACCATTAACCACTTTTTGGCACACGCTTTACCGGTTTGTTAATACGTTTTTTGGGCGCTTGACTAACCGCTTTTGCTAAGCCTTTATCGATAGGTTTTTTAGACGGTTTGCTTTGACCTTGTTCTTGACCTTTACGTTTATGGTATTTACTCAATAACTGGGGTTTTTTAACTTCTTCCTTAATATAAGGATTATCGCTATTACGCAAATGAATCCGCACGGGTGTGCCTGTCAATGCCAATTTTTCACGATAAAACTTTTCTAAAAACCGTTTATACGATTCAGGAATCACTTCCGCTTGAGTACCATGAATCACGATAATCGGTGGATTATGCCCCCCCATATGGGCATAACGCAGTTTAATACGCCGACCTTTACTTAAGGGGGGTTGATGTTTCATGATCGCCGCTTGCAACATTTGGGTTACTTTGGCGGTTGTAACATGAACATACGCTGCGATATGGCATTTAACAATTTCATCGAATAAATTACCGACACATGTCCCATGCAACGCGGAGATAAATAAAATTTTTGCGTAATCTAAAAACGTTAATTTATAATCTAACTGAACTTTGACCCGTTCTTTTTGCTCATCACTCAAACCATCCCATTTATTGATCGCTAACACTAACGATCGACCAGTTTCCAGCGCAAAACCCAATAAATGTAAATCTTGATCGGTAATACCTTCTTGCGCATCAAACACCATTACCACCACTTGCGCCGCTTCAATGGCTTGCAAGGTTTTAATGACGGAAAACTTTTCAATATGATCATCGATTCGACCGCGACGCCTGACGCCCGCTGTATCGATAATCGTATAAGCTTTGCCTTGACGTTCAAACGGGATCGATACACTATCACGGGTCGTGCCTGGCATATCGCACACCACAACACGATCTTCTCCGAGCATCCGATTCACTAGGGTCGATTTACCGACATTAGGCCTACCGATAATAGCGAATTTAATAGAGGCTGCGACCGATTTACTGGCTGGAGTTTTATCCGCCGGTGGCAATACGTGTTCCAACAGAGGCACCACACCTCGACCATGACTGGCAGCGATCGGGACCGCATCGCCTAAACCTAATTGGTAAAAATCACCTAAGACCGTTGGTAATTGCTTAACGCCATCGATTTTATTGACGATTAAAATAATTTTTTTATTTAATTTACGCAAATGCTTGGCAATGGCAAAATCATCCGGTAATACGCCATCACGCGCATCGACTAAAAAAAACACTAAATCGGCTTCTAAAATCGCTTGTTCACTTTGCTCCGCCATCAATCCCGCTAATAAATCTTGGTATTGTGAGGCAAGCCCTCCAGTATCTACCACGATGTATTTGCGATCGCCGCAATAACCTTGGCCATATTGACGGTCCCGGGTAAGGCCCGGCCTGTCACCCACGATAGCATCTTTACTATGGGTCAAGACATTAAACAGGGTCGATTTACCGACATTGGGACGGCCAACTAAAGCAATAACAGGTAACATGGTATTTGAATTCTCTACCGAGCTTATGACACAAGGTTTATTAAATAGATAAGGGGCTAAAGATTACGTTAAGCCTATTCGTGGCACTATCAAACGAGCTTTGGGCAGGCTCAAAGACCCACCCTTAAAGCTACTTAATAGCAGCTAATTTGCCAGCACTATCGAGCGAATACACCGTATCATCAACGACTAACGGTGAGCTATAAAGCGGGTTTTTAGACGGTTGCACATGATTTAAATACTGGCCTGTAGCGGCTTGCACCCAATGCACATAACCCTCTTTATCGCCAAAAAGCAGATTTTGCTTCATAACGGTTAATCCAGTTAAAAACCGCCATGCTAAATGCTTTTGTTGCCACAGCACATGACCATTGACACGATTAAAGGCTGTCAACGTTCCATCCGCTTCAGGCACAATCACTGCATTATTCACAAGCGCGATATTGGCATAAGCCGACAGGGGGGTTTGCCACAAAATAGCCCCGCTATGACTATTTAATGCGGCTAATTGGCCTTGGTAGGTGGCGGCAAATAAAACGCCATTGGTTAACACTAAGGTAGAATCAATATCCACCATCCGTTCAATTTCTGCAAAACCATTGGGATTAGCAATCACTTGCTGCCACAATTCATTACCGGTGCGGTTATCCAAGGCTACGACAACACCATCAGCAAAACCAGCATAAAGGGTGTCTCCATCGAGCAACACCGCACTACCGGCACGCAACACTAAAGTTGGGCTGCCATGGTTATAAGACCATAGCATGGCACCATCGCTATTGCGATAAGCGGCAATCACTCCATCAATGGTTTTAAGATAGGTGGTATCTGCTGTCATAACCGGAGTCGCTAACACTTGGTTGTGAACCGGAACTTGCCATAACACATTACCGTTTTGACTATCGAGCATGAATAAATTCGCATGCCCATCGACCAAGGCTAATTGCTGTCCATTAGTACCAATACCGCTTTTACCGCTGCTTTTTAATTTGCGCGTAAAAACAGTATCCCCATTGCTCGCCCGGGTTGCAGTCACTTTAGCATTTGCATCAACACTGTAAATAAGGCCATTGGCATAAGCCGGATTTAATTGCAAGTAAGCGTCATCACTGCCAGCACCGACACTTTTTTGCCACAAGACCGTCGGTTTACTTGAGACAGAAGCCGTCGGCAAAGCCGCTGGAACTGGGGTATTATCTGTTCCAAACGTATTTAAAATCCCACAACCACTTAAAGTAGCAACCAACACAGACAAACACCCTACGCGTTTTAAAAGCATCATTTTGTAATCACTTAAGGTTATCTACAATACATTTAAAGCTAAAAGCCTTAAAGAATCTAGCCCAGGGTACTACTCTGGGTACCACATTACGCATCAATCGCGATATTATTGTATTTCATTTGCAACAATGACCGATTCATTGCACTGACCGGTAGTATGTCCAAGGCATTTTGATACGCTTGTTTGGCAGCGCTTTCATTATGCAGAGCCATAAAGGCATCGCCTTTGATTTCTAAAATGGGCGCTAAATAATCGGCCGATGCGATGGTTTGCAAACTGGTTAATGCCGCTTCCGGTTGTTTCATGGTTAATTGTAAACGCGCATAACGCAAGCCAGCAATCGCTTGCAGTGTGGGTGATGATGCTTGCTGCATGACCCACTTTAATTTTTCCATAGCTTCTGGATAAGCGCCATTGGCAATGGCATTTCGCGCCAATAACAGCGTGGCTAATTTAGCATAGGTACTGTGTGGGTAACGTTCAATCAAATAATGCGCCGATTGTTGCGCGGTAACCGGATCATTCGCTGCCATTGCGTCAAGCAAATGTTCATAATGCAAAGAAGCATGGGCAATCGCTCGTTCTTGCATTTGCTGATAACGTTGCCAACTTAAAAAAATCACCACAACCAAAAAAATACTTAAAAGTACCCCTTTACCATACGTCTTAAACCAAGTTTTCAATTGATCCACTTGGAGTTTTTCTTCCATATCAAGAGCCATAATAATCAACACATAAAATCGTTTTAAAGCACATTAGCGATCAAACGCTAGCGTGAGTATTGTTGCCGAAAAAAACCTACGCTGTCAGCAAGGGTTAATTGTTGCTGAGGCTCCTCTTTCCTTAAGGCTTTGACGCTCATTGTAGCAGTTTTTAATTCTCCGACACTGAAAATGATAGCCCATGTCGCACCTGATTTATCCGCTCGCTTGAATTGGCTCTTCAGATTAGCTGTCGTACAGTCACACTGAACATTCAATTGTAATTCAGAGCGTAGTTGCTCCGCTACGAGTAACGCTTGCACTTTTGCCTGTGGACTATCACTAATAAGGTAGATATCGATCTTGGCGACTACCGGCAAAAGCGCTTTTTGTGCCAGTAACAATAGCAACCGCTCCACCCCCATGGCAAATCCACAGGCTGGGGTGGCTTTGCCACCCAATTGTTCCACTAAACCATCATAACGCCCACCGGCACACACGGTCCCTTGCGCACCTAAATCCGCACTCACCCATTCAAACACGGTTCGACCATAATAATCCAGGCCACGCACCAAGCAAGGGTTGATCACAAAGGCTATGCCAGCAGCGTTTAAAATCCCTTGCAATGCATTGAAATGCGCCAACGACTCAGCATCGAGATGGTCTAATAATTTAGGTGCCGCTTGAATCAATGCGGCTAACTTTATATTTTTACTGTCGAGAATGCGTAAGGGATTTTTATAAAGTCGCGCCTGGCTCTCTGCATCTAATAGCGCTACATGCTGCTCAAAATAAACGATCAATAATTGCCGATACTGCGCTCGCGCTTCAAGCGAACCCAAACTATTTATTTGCAACGTTAAATGTGGCAACAAACCCAGTTTGCGCCATAAAGAAGCGGTCATTACAATTAATTCGGCATCTAAACTGGGATCTGCCATGCCAAAGGCTTCGAAACCTACTTGATAAAATTGCCGATAACGACCCGCTTGAGGTCGCTCATGACGAAACATGGGACCCATATACCAAAAACGCTGCAGTTGATTATGCAATAAACCATGTTCTAAAGCAGCCCTAACACATCCCGCTGTTCCCTCTGGCCGCAAGGCTAAACTGTCGCCATTGCGATCAAGAAAAGTATAAATTTCTTTTTCAACAATATCGGTGGTTGTACCAACGCCACGAACAAATAATTCGGTTTTTTCCAACAACGGTAACCGCACTTCTTGATAAGCATACAATTCCGCATGCTGACGAATTAACTGTTCAAAAAAAGCCCACGCTTGGCTGCTAGGCGGCAAAATATCATTAAAACCACGAATGGCTTGCAGTAAAGTAGCCATTAATGAGGATTACCTACCGCCACATGCGGAGAAACAGTTACCTCTGGTGTCGGCAATATCGCGACGCTAGGCGTTGATTGAACAGTCGGATTCATCGCTAGCGTTGAAGGTGGTAAATGTAAACTTTGTTGGGTTACATCAGGCGTCACTTGCGTAATGTAACCGGGGGCTGTTACTGCTTTGGTTGAGTGAGTGTATTTCACAATACTGTAAAATAATCCCACAACAATCCAAACCAAAATAAATCTTATAAGCACTTTTTTTGATAACCAACGCCGCTTACCATACGGTCTTGGCGCTTTGGCAACTTTATCACGACCATTCAAGACTTCAGCATAGGTACTTTTCGCTTTATCCGCCAGCACTACCTCGGGCTTTAATAACGCGATGTCCGCATCGGCATTCAACTGCAATAAACGCAAATAAATCCGCAAATAACCCTTCACATAAACCATGCTACCGATTACGTGATAATCACCTGATTCTAACGCATGCACAAAGCTTTGCTTAAGATGCAATTTATCGGCAATGTCAGCAACCGTTAAACCATTGGCTTCACGTGCTGTTTTAAGTGTGGCACCCAGATGTCGTGCGACATCATCGGCCTGTTTTTCAAAATCCATCGTCATCACCCTTAAAATACTCAATCACAGCTTTTCACATCAGCGAAAAGCGTCTAATTGTTCTTTTAATTTTATTTGCCGTTGCTCAATGCTTTGACTACGCGTCGTGCGATCTTGAACGTCACCTACTAATTGGCCACACGCCGCATCGATGTCATCGCCACGGGTTTTACGCGTCACACAGGTAATACCCGCTGCTTCTAATGTTCGCCAAAATGCATCGATGCGATCGCGTTTCGAACGCTTATAAATCGTTTCGGGAAAGGGATTAAAAGGGATCAAATTCACCATACAATTCATATCGCCAATTAAATCGACTAATTGCCGCGCATGTTCAGGCTTGTCATTGACATTATCCAGCATCACATACTCAAATGTCACGCGTCGCTTGCCATGAACTTTAAAATAGTCCCGACACGTTTGCATCAATTCAGCCAATGGGTATTTACGATTGAGGGGCACTAAAATATTACGCAATGCATCATTCGGTGCATGCAAAGAAACAGCCAGTGCCACATCACTTATTTCACGCAAACGCTGCATCATCGGCACTACACCCGAAGTACTCAACGTCACACGCCGTTTGGAAATCCCGTAAGCATTATCATCCATCATGATATCCATGGCTGACACCACGGCCTCAAAATTCAATAATGGTTCACCCATGCCCATCATCACCACATTGGTAATACGTCGATCGTGTTCGCCATTGGCTTCTGAGAGCCGGCGAACCGCGATCCATACTTGGCCGATGATTTCAGCGACGGTTAAATTGCGACTAAACCCGCGCTGGCCGGTTGAACAAAAACTGCAATTCAATACGCAACCGACTTGCGATGACACACACAGGGTGCCACGATCATCTTCAGGAATATAAACACTTTCAATGCAATTGCCATCACTTAAGCGCATCACCCACTTGTAAGTACCATCGGTGGCAATGTGTTCGCTGTCGATGGTGCACAAGGTTAATTCAGCCGTCTCGCTTAAGCGTTCGCGCAAACGTTTACTCATATCGCTCATAGCATTAAAATCAACGACACCACGTTGGTGCATCCATTGAAATAATTGCTTGGCACGAAACGCCGGCTCACCCATGGCTTTTAAAAATGCCGACAACGCCGCGTAATTCAGATCGAATAAATTGGTTTTTGTCATAATAAATTCTGTAGGGCCCCGCACCCAGATAGATTCCACATTCAGCCTTAACAAAACGTTACGTTGGCTTCTTTACGTACGGGACATATCAACGTTCAGCATTAAATGAATGGTTAAGCGACAGCTTATCCATTCAGCACTGACACGGGAAACAACCCGCTAAATTAGCCAACAATGGCAATTTCAGGAAAGAAAAAAGCGATTTCACGTTTAGCACTGTCAACGCTGTCAGAACCGTGAACCGCATTCGCATCAATGCTAGCAGCGAAATCAGCACGAATGGTACCGGCTGCAGCTTCCTTAGGATTCGTTGCACCCATCAAATCACGATGCACTTGCATAGCATTGTCGCCACGTAAGACTTGAACCATAACGGGGCCAGAAATCATGAAATTCACTAAATCATTGAAAAACCCACGCTCTTTGTGTTCACCATAAAAAGCTTCCGCTTGAGCACGCGATAACTGTAGCATTTTCGCAGCAATGATTTTTAAACCTTTACGCTCAAAACGGTCGTAAATAGCACCGATCACATTTTTAGCAACCGCATCGGGCTTAATAATAGACAACGTTTGTTCAATAGTCATAAGAGTCTCTCAAGATATGGGGGGATTATTAGCATTAGATAGCGCTTGACATGATAGCAAAAATACTCTCTAAAATGAAGTAAAAGCTGCTTTATTCGGCACGAATAACGCAAAGACGTTACAATAACCCATGTCAAATAGCTCAACTGATCCAAGAAGCCTCTGAGGGAACCTCCACTGTATGAAAACCATTCAAACCAAACTCGCCAGTTTCATCTTTTTAAGCCGCTGGATTCAAGCGCCCTTGTATTTTGGCTTGATTTTAGCCCTGGTGATCTATGCCTATGAATTTGCTTTACACCTCTTTATTCTTATCAAAAATTTAAACACCTTTGATGAAACCCAAGTCATGATGGCGGTATTGGATTTAATCGATGTGGTGATGATCGCCAATTTATTGATCATGGTCATCATCGGCGGTTTTGAAATTTTTGTGTCGCGCTTAAAACTAACTGGTCACCCCGATCATCCCGAATGGCTCGATGAAGTCAACGCCGGCTCCATGAAAGTCAAACTCGCGACGGCACTGATCAGCATTTCATCGATTCATTTACTCAAAACCTTTTTTGACATGAGTGGCTTAAGCAACATGGAAATCATGTGGCAAGTCTTAATTCACATGACTTTAGTCGTTTCTGCCATCGCCATCGCTGTTACCAATAAACTCTTAGGTACAGGCCATAAGCCTAAAAAAGTGTAATTACTCAAAACATTTTTCTATTTCTTGCGTAGCTACTGGCTAGCGGTTCTTTGCATGATAGGAAAATAACCAACTTTTGACCTTAATCCTCACTCATAAGACTATCCTCTGGATGCCATCCATTTGCTAATACGCCAACACGATGGCATTGCACGCACAATCCTGTAGTTCAGTTTAACTCGCCTAGTTCTTGTAAAAGACGTCGCAATGAACCCTAGCCTTCAGAATCTGTTCTTGCGCTATCAAACAATAACCACCGCCAATAACGGAGTCATCAGGTTTTAAGCGCCTTTAATAATTATTTTAGCGTTATTTATAATTATAATTGCATATATAATGCAATTATAATTATAATATCCTAATTTAAGGTAATTATTATGCATAATAACAAAAATAAATTCACTCAACTCTCTGAATCGCATCACACTTTTTCAAAAGTGGCAGCGCAAACGGCGACAATGCCACATAAATCCGATCTTGCCTCAGCCATAAATTCACCCTATTGGCAAGAAACCTTTGCGGCATTAAAAATCCACCTGCCGACACTTCGCGAGCGTAATGTTTGGGCAGCTTTTGTCTTGATCTATGGCTTAAGTTTTGCCAGTCCTACCTTTTATGTTTTAACCGAATATTCCAGTGAAGCTGTTTATATCGTATTAGCCAATTCAGCGTTGCCGCCAGCAGCATTGGACAGTTTGGCGATGATCGTTAAAGGGTCAGCCATCGTGCCGATCATTTTAGGAATCAATCTGACGCAAGCATTAGTCGCAAACATTACTGAAAAACTCCATTATTTTTATCAAATGGAACATCAGCTAGGGGGGCTACTTAAGCGAAGTGGATTACCACTTATACGATCCAGTTTACCGCTTCTTATGGCCGCCATATCCGCCCTAGGAACGGCTAATGTCACTTACCAAGGTTTAATGTCAAATCGAAATTTATCAGCAGCGTGGTTAAGTTATTTTGTCAGCATGACACTCATTACAGCCAGCTTGATTAATTTTAGTTTACTCGAAAGTTTATTGGTAAGGCCTATGATAAAACAATGGCGAAGGCAAGCTGCAGCATCAGAGCAAACAGTATTACTCGAACTTATGACAAACTATAGCGCGTGGCTTCAAAAATGCCAATTAGCCATTGAGGCAAAGAATGAAGAAAGCTATCTTATGGTTCAGAATGATCTTTGGGACCATTTTGTGGCGATGCGCGAGGCTTCGTCATTAACAGACTTTTTAAGCGCGATAAAGACTGCTGTAGAACACAGTTCATGCATTTCTGTTGCAGCAAGTCAACCTATCATGGCATTTTTATGGTATGGCTTGAAAACGAGTATCTTTGGGGTGTTTTCAAGTCTATTTACCTTGCCTAATTTAATTTCAGGTTTAAAAGCAGGAGATTTTGTCAAATCTCAATTGGGCTTAATAGTTCCCGGAGTCGCCATAGGAATCACTTCTTTTTGCATCAATGGACTCATTAATTATATAGGCATGTGGAGTTTATGGAATACCGGGGTGAGTTTGAGCCAACAAAAAAATAGGCTTCACTGTAATTTCTCTATTTTAGCCATCGGTGCGCTTAAACTCAGTTTAGTGTCATTGTATGTGGCATCACAAATAGGATTGGTGTTAGCTTTTCCAGTGGTTATCAATGCCCGTTTGGATAAAATAATGGCATTACTGCAATTGATCGTGACCGCCTTTGCTTCAATGGGATTAGCCTTTTTCTCCATTAATTCAGCCATTGATAAAGGCCTGGCTTATCAATCGGCGCTTGACAGCAGACTAAGATTGCAATCTTCAACTAAACCGCTACTAACCGCCATTGATTGCCAAGTTATGATGAATTACTTAACACTATTACAACTTAAATTGACTGATGCACTACAGTATGCCCCTTTAAGTGAGGTTCAGCAGCTCGCTTATTGTCTAGAGAATGAGCGCTTAGATTCAACAAACGCTCTGGAACAAGGCCTTGAACTAATTACCCCTGTGCCAGGATTGACGCCAGGACTAGCTACCTTCAAGGCTAGTTCCGCTGTGGCAAGTGAAAGCCATGCGACGCCATTGCATTTGGCCCTCCCTGTAAACACGTGTCATTCTATAATTCCTATTCAACACAACTAGCCCATTCCCCATAGCATCTTGCTGATAGCCCCTCAGGCAATAAAAGAATCTTAGACAAAGGCGGGGTGATGGTGTTTAATATCACCCCTCTTCTTTTTTGAATACGAAATCTCCGCCCCTAACGTCAGCGCTTTAGTTTTGCAAAAGCATCGGCCATCGTTGAATTAAGCGGCATCTTTGAGGGAATTATGTTTGGCGCAAGCGCTTTTACTTGCGGCTTTGTCAAGCGCGCAGGTTTTGACTGAGGCACCTCAGCGGGATTTTTTTTATTCGTGCGCATTGATAAAGCGACGCGTTTTCGATCCACATCGACAGCGGTTACCCGCACTTTGACAATTTGCCCTGGCTTGACAAATAAATGTGGTTCTTTAACAAAATGATCAGCCAATTCAGAAATATGCACCAAGCCATCTTGGTGCACACCAATATCGATAAAGGCACCGAAATTCGTGACATTGGTTACGACGCCTTCCAAAACCATATCGACGCTTAAATCACTTAATTTATGAATGCCATCAGCAAACGTTGCCGTTTTAAATTCTGGCCGGGGATCTCTACCCGGTTTCGCTAATTCCAGCAAGACATCTTGGACCGTTGGCAAACCATAAGCGGCATCGACAAACGTGTGGGGAGCTAATTTTTTCAACCCATTCGGATCCAACGTCGCTAAATCACACTGCAATGCGTTCAATATTTTCGTCACCAAAGGATAAGCCTCAGGGTGCACGGCTGAAGCATCCAGCGGATTATCACCACCCGGAATGCGTAAAAAGCCTGCCGCTTGTTCAAAGGCTTTATCACCCAAACGTGGTACCTGTTTTAATTGAACCCGATTCTTAAACGCGCCATGCTGTTCGCGAAAATTCACGATATTATCGGCTAAACCAGCACTCAAACCAGCAATACGCGCCAATAACACACTCGAAGCTGTATTTAAATCAACACCCACCGCATTGACACAATCTTCCACCACCCCTTCTAAACCACGCGCTAATTTCACTTGATTGACATCATGTTGGTATTGACCAACGCCAATGGCTTTAGGATCAATTTTGACCAATTCCGCCAGTGGATCTTGTAAACGCCGACCAATCGATACCGCACCCCGGTACACCACATCCAGCGTCGGAAATTCTTTGGCAGCTAAGCTCGAGGCCGAATAAACCGAAGCACCTGCTTCCGACACCATGACTTTTAACGCTTTGATGGTCGGAAATTTAGCGATTAATTCGCCAACTAATTGATCTGTTTCGCGCGACGCGGTGCCATTACCAATACTGATTAATCGCACATCGTATTGGTGACATAGGGCAGCTAATTGGTTTAACGCTTGCGCCCACTGCTTTTGCGGTTGATGTGGATAAATCACCGTGTACGTTAATAATTTCCCAGTTTCATCGATCACCACCACTTTGACGCCTGAACGAAAACCCGGATCTAGCGCCATGGTCACTTTTTGACCTGCGGGCGCAGCTAACAATAATTCCCGCAAATTATTAGCAAAGACTTTAATCGCATCGATATCGGCCAAATCGCGCAGGTGATTGAGTAAATCGATTTCCAAGCTTAAAGCTAATTTAGCGCGCCAAGTGAGCCGAACGGTTTCTAATAACCACGCATCCGCCGGGCGATTTTGCTGGGCGATAACAAATTTATCGGCAATCCACGCTTCAGGGATCAATGCCTTCACTTCATCAAGTAACACGAGTTGCACTTTCAAAAATCCTTCTTTACGACCACGCAATAATGCCAATGCGCGGTGCGAGGGGATGAGGGCAATAATTTCTTGATAGTTAAAATAATCACTGAATTTAGCGCCTGAAGTTTCCTTACCTTCCAGGACCTTAGCGGTTAAATGGGCATTAGCCCACAAATAATCCCGCAAAAGGCCTAGCAATTCAGCGTCTTCGGAAAATAATTCCACTAAAATAAAGCGCGCGCCATCTAAGGCTGCTTTACTATCCGGCACGGCTAATTCGCTATTAATATAATCAACCGCCACAACTTCTGGGTCTTGACTAGGGTCTTGAAGCAAACGCATAGCTAACGGTAACAATCCCGCTTCTTTAGCGATTTGCGCTTTAGTACGCCGCTTTGGTTTATAAGGTAAATACATATCTTCCAAACTTTGCTTGGTAGCCGCAGCGTGGATTTGCGCCAATACGGATGGCTCTGTTACGCCAAGTTCTGCTAAGCTTGCTAAAATAACCGCACGCCGCTCTTCTAATTCTCGCAAATACGCCAAGCGTTCTTCCAAATCCCTCAATTGCGTGTCGGTCAACTCGCCGGTTAATTCTTTACGATAACGCGCGATAAATGGCACGCTATCACCCGCATCGAGCATCGATACGGTCGCAGTCACTTGGTTGAAAGTAATCGCTAATTCAGTGGCGATTTGTTGATAAATGGCGCTATGGAGTGTCGACATGCTTAACCTGTAGTCAAAAGCGTTTATGATAACTTAAGAAAGCTTGAGCGTGCAGGTATTTTCTAAAAAATTTAGCCGTGCAAACCTTCTTGCTTGGCTCAACAAAAGCATCCCGTAGCCTTTCACTAAACGTATTCATTTTAATGGCTAATCATGGTGAGCTATGACAACGGCCAGGTTTTTAAATTAACGTTTCTTGCCATTGCCCTACTTCCAAAGCCTGACAATTAGCGAGCGTTGTTTGCGCAATATGGGTTAAGGCTTCTTTAGTAAAAAAAGCTTGATGCGCCGTGATCAACACATGAGGAAAGGTTTGCAAACGGGTAAACACGTCATCTTGAATACTGCTCGTTGATAAATCGTAAAAAAATAAACCCTCTTCTTTTTCATAAACATCTAAACCCACAGCGCCAATTTGACCTGTTTTCAGCGCTGCGATAAGCGCGAGTGTATCGATTAAACCCCCTCGGCCCGTATTAATCAACATCACCCCTGGTTTCATCGAAGCTAAAGCAGCCGCATTGATCAAATGATGGGTTGGTGGAATCAACGGGCAATGCAAACTGATAATATCAGCTCTGGCATATAAATCCGCTAACGTGGTGTAATGCAAGCCATCCTCTAAACAACTGGGATTTTCCACCAGATCATAACCGATTAATTCAACACCAAAGCCGCGCATGATATGGCAAAAAACACTCCCGATCTTACCCGTGCCGATAATCCCCACTGTTTTGCCGTGAAGATCAAAACCTAATAAACCTGTCAATAAAAAATTGTGTTCGCGAACGCGATTAAACGCAAGATGAATCTTTCGATTCAGTGCTAATAGCAAACCGACTGCAAATTCTGCCACCGCATAAGGCGAATACGCAGGCACCCGTGCCACGCGCAACCCGAGTGCATGCGCGGCATTAAGATCGACATGATTAAAACCTGCTGAACGCAAGGCTAGCAACCGCACTCCAAGATCAACCAGCTTTTCAATGACTTCTTTCCCTACTTGGTCAGTCACAAAACAACTCACTACATCAAAGCCTTTCGCCAGTGACACTGTACCCAGATGTAAACGTGTTTCAAAAAAAACCACTTCATAACCATAGGCAAGGTTTGCTTGAAGCAAATAATCTCGATCAAAAGGCTGCGTGCTGAATATGGCGATTTTCATTTCGAATCCCATTTAAGTGTCGTAATACGAAACTCTGCTTCGTTAACACGATGGCTCTGTCAGTACAGAATAGCAAAATTTACCCTATTACAAAATGATTGCTTCAAAAAGAGTGTGATGAAAACGATAGCTGCGGTATTTTAAGTATCAAAGCGGCATTAGCCGCATGAAAGGCAAGCAGTTGGCACCAATATTGCTTAGCTCTCTGCGCAGGTGATTTGCCTGAAGTCTTTTTAATGGAGATAACCATGATGTTATTTAAAAGCGCAGTGGCAGCAACGACCGGCTTGGTGATAGGCGGTTTGAGTACATTTATGGCAATTAATGCCTTGAGTGAAGGTAAGCGAGGTTTAAATATTTTTTCAAGTCATGTTAATCCTAATTTTTATGTTTTAGATGCAGTAAATGCTATTGTTTGCGCTGGGATTGGTTATGCAATGGCATCCTGTCATGAAAGAAGACCCCTACCAAACGCGCGTTTTTCTAGCCTCAACCGCTTGATTAAGGCTCATCATTCTTCCTCTGAGCAGGAACCCTTAACACCGACGTCTGCAGCTGAAATCCTTTAGCTAAAAATAACAGCTACTCTTTCATTTTACGGCGCAGTCGCGTTATTATGCATTAGGCATTCACGTTAACACATAGGGATTAGGTATGAAAAAAGTAGCGGTGATTTTATCAGGTTGTGGGGTACTAGATGGCTCTGAAATTCACGAAAGCGTGGCGTGCATGTTAGCGTTAACCCGCGCAGGCGTCGCTTATCAGTGTCTGGCGCCTAATATATTGCAAACACAAGCGATCAATCATCTTAATCAAGAAAAGCTGCCCGAAGTGCGTCAAGTGTTAGCAGAAGCCGCACGCTTAGCGCGTGGCGATATTCGTGACATCGCTTCAGTCAGTGCCAATGATTTTTCTGCTGCGCTTTATCCGGGTGGTTATGGCGCTGCCGTCAATTTATGTGACTTTGCTTCAAGCGGTGTGGGCCATCACGTCCAAACAGATGTTTTAAACTTTGCTCAACAAATGGCTACCACCCATAAACCACAAGGGTTTATCTGTATTGCACCGATCTTGATCGCTAAAATTTACGGTCCTGGTGTAAATGCGACGATAGGTTCAGATCCTGCCATGGTAGCCGCAATGCTCGCCATGGGTAATCATCATCAGATCGCGCAAGTCACGGATATCATCATCGATGAAACCCATAAAGTGGTATCAACCCCCGCTTATATGCTGGCTAACAATATAGCCGACGTTTTCACGGGTATCGAACGTTTGGTGCAAGCAGTGCTAGCGCTCAGGACACCTTCTTGATCTTTCTGAAGCGAAGCGTCAGCCACTAAACTCGGCACGTAAAATGATGGGCTTTAATTAATTGTAAATAATGCGTTATTTGCTCACGGGTGTTGCGATACACGGTTAAATCACGACCATAAGCATCGAGAATATCGTCATTTTGACCGATCGCGCATTCGCTTAGAGTCAATACTTTAGTCGCCGCAAGAGGATCGAGAGCAATCACGTTAAGTTTTTGCGCTTCTGTCATCGTTAACACCCAATACGATTTTGCAATATCGGCTTTCGTGATCGGTTGCGCATGACCTGCTGCTATATTGACGTTTAAAGCTTGCATGACGATGATCGCATTCGCTTCACGCGCAGTTTTATGAGGGTTTACATGAATACCGCGTGAAAAAGCAGGGTAACCTAAACGGGGGTAAGCCAACAGGTCATTGGCAATCGCTTCTGCCATCGGACTGCGGCCTGTATTACCGGTACAAACCATCAAGATGGGGTGCGGTTTTAAAGCAAATGCGGGTAAACTCAAGCATAACCCCAACAACACAGCGAGGTAGTTAGCCATCGGTTATTCTTCCAACAAATGGCGTTTTTCCGTAATGGTCTCCCACGCTTTGGCATCACCAGGCCCTTCTTTACGAATCGTGATATTCGGCCATTTTTTCGCTAAACGCGCATTTAATTCCAAGTATTCTGCCAAATGACTCGGCAAATCATCTTCAGAAACAATCGCTTTGACAGGACATTCCGGTTCACACAAACCACAATCGATGCATTCATCAGGGTCGATGACTAAAAAATTAGGGCCTTCGTAAAAACAATCGACCGGACAGACTTCGACACAATCGGTGTATTTACAACGAATGCAACTTTCGGTGACCACAAAAGTCATTTAAACCTCCATTAATTCCGCTTCTTTAACCGCTAACATTTTATCGACTTCAGCGACAAATTTATCGGTCATTTTTTGAATTTCTTCTGCCGCTTGACGTTCATCATCTTCACCGATTAATTTCGCTTTCAATAATTCTTTAAATTGATTGTTAGCATCTCTGCGACCATTACGAATCGCAATTCTGCCATCTTCCGCTTCCGCTTTGACAATTTTAATCATGTCACGACGCCGTTCTTCATTCATCGCCGGTAATGGGACCCGAATGGCACCGGTACCATTATTGGTCGGATTTAACCCCAAACCCGACGTTAAAATCGCTTTTTCAATCACTGGCACCATGGCTTTTTCCCACGCTGTCACCAGTAATGTCCGTGAATCGCCGACAGAAACATTAGCAACTTGGCTAAGCGGCATATCGGAACCGTAATAAGACACTTTTACTTGCTCTAATAAACTCGGGTGAGCCCGCCCAGTGCGAATTTTAGCAAAATTATTTTGCAGCGCATCGATACTTTTTTGCATGCGTAGGGAAGCTTCTTGTTTAGCGTTTGCAATAGTCATGCTAATCTCCGTTAGATACTAAGGTGCCGATATCATCGCCTAACATTAAGCGTTGCAGTGAACCTGATTTAAACACATTAAAAACCCGGATGGGTAATTTATAAGCCTGACATTGACTGAACGCTGTTAAATCCATGACGGCCAATTGCTTTGATAAAGCGGTTTCATACGTGATGTGTTGATAGCGAAGCGCCAGTGGATTGAGGCTGGGGTCTTCAGAATAAATCCCATCTACCGTAGTCCCTTTGAACAAAATATCGGCGTTGATTTCAATCGCTCGCAAACTGGCAGCGGAATCCGTCGTCACCAAAGGATTCCCCGTGCCGCCGGCAAAAATGACCACTTTGCCGGCATTCAACGCTTCAATCGCAGCTAAACGTTCAAACCCTACGGCGACGCCCGGCAATTCATGGGCAGCAAAGAGTTTGGCCGGGATATTATTAGCAATCAAGGTATCACGAAATGCCAATGAATTGATCACGGTCGCTAACATGCCCATTTGATCACCGGTAATGGGATTAATCCCCAAAGCACCCAAAGAACGACCGCGAAATAAATTACCGCCGCCCAAAACAATCGCTACTTGGACACCCAAATCCACAACAGAAGCAATTTCACTACTCAAACGTTGCAGCGCTGCAGGGTCGATGCCAAAGCCATGCTCACCGAGCAAGGCTTCACCACTTAATTTTAATAATATACGTTGATAGTGACTAGTCATAAAATCGCAACTTGTTAATAATTAAGCGTTACGGGCTTGAGCCATCACTTCTTCAACGAAATTATCCACTTTCTTTTCAATGCCTTCACCGACGGCAAAGCGTTGGAAGCTCAGCACTTTGGCACCATGTTTAGTCAACAATTGACCCACCGTGGTATCGGCATCTTTGACAAAAGCTTGACCGAGTAAACTTACTTCATCTAAGTATTTTTTAATGCGACCCGTTACCATTTTTTCAATGATATCAGCAGGTTTACCGGAAGTCGCTGCTTGAGCGGCAAAAATGTCGCTTTCTTTAGCAACTAATTCAGCGGGTACATCGGTGGGATTAATCACCACAGGATTGGTCGCAGCAATATGCATGGCAATATCTTTAGCCAATGCTTCATTATCAACACTCAAATTCACTAAAACACCAATACGACCGCCGTGAATATAAGTCCCGACCGTGCCAAAGGATTCCATAGCGATCAAACGACGCACTTGGACATTTTCACCCACTTTAGTGATTAACGCCCGGCGGGCTTCATCGATCGTTTCTCCATTAGCCAGTGGCGCGGCTAACACCGAGTCAGCATCGTGAATGCCATGGGTTAGCGCAGTTGCCACCAATAAATCAGCAAACTGCTGGAAATTATCATCACGGGCAACAAAATCGGTTTCGCAATTGATATCAGCCATCAGCGCGGATTTACCATCTGCACTGCGTTTAATGGCGATGATGCCTTCCGCCACAATACGATCAGCTTTTTTATCCGCTTTGGCTTGACCGGCTTTCCGCATGGCTTCCATAGCAATTTCAATATCACCATTGGATGCAACCAGGGCTCTCTTACAATCCATCATAGCGGCGCCTGAGCGTTCACGTAAGGTTTTCACTAAAGCGGCGGTAATTTCTGACATAAGGGTCTCTCAAAATTAGGGAATAGAAGGAAAAAAGCCCAGCATTTACTTGCGTAAGCTGGGCTTTTAGAATACGGCTTAATAAAACTTACTCTGCTGTTTTTGCGGCATCGACATCGGCTTTCACCACATCGTCTTTATGAGCCACTGCACTGGTGCTAGCTTTACCCATTAAAATGGCATCTGCCATAGCGGTCGTGTATAAATCAATGGCACGGGCTGAATCGTCATTACCAGGAATCATGTAATCGATGCCTTCGGGTGAATGATTAGTATCGACAATACCGATAACCATAATGCCTAATTTTTTCGCTTCTGCAATGGCATTTTTTTCATGCCCGGTATCGATAACAAACAAAGCGTCTGGCAAAGCACCCATGTTTTTAATACCGCCGATGCTGGCTTCTAATTTCGCCACTTCACGTTGTACGCCAATCGCTTCTTTTTTCGTCATTTTAGCTAAAATACCGTTGGTTTCCATCGCATCGAGTTCTTTCAAACGCTTGATGGATTGACGCACGGTTTTATAATTGGTCAACATGCCACCTAACCAGCGTTGATTCACATAAGGCATATTGCAACGCCTGGCTTGCGATTTTACTAAATCTTGTGCAGCTCGTTTGGTACCGACAAATAACACTTTACCGCGTTGTGCTGAAATCTTCGCAACAATCGTCAGCGCATCATTAAATAACGGCAACGTTTTTTCTAAATTGATGATATGAACTTTATTACGCGCACCGAAAATATACGGCGCCATTTTAGGATTCCAATAACGGGTTTGGTGACCGAAATGCACACCCGCTTCCAACATGTCACGCATAGATACTATTTTCATAAAACTCTCATTAAAACAACATTAGGGTTTAACCGCCACGCACCCTCAACACCCGTCCGTCTTGCGACCAACACCCTAGTGTTAAGTTAGATTTTCATTTAAACGAGGTGCATGTGTGAATTTTTGCTTGAACATCAACGTACGTTCAAACACTACCCGCGCATTATCGCAAAAAAACCGACCAATTTCAAGCGGGAAATTGCACCTTACGATGCTATCACCTAAGGTTATATGCTATAAGCTTATGTTACACTGACGCCATCTTTCAAGGACTTGACTCATGCGTAACATCATCTCTTTAACCCTATTACTGACGGTCAATTTTTTACTGGTCGCATGCAGCACCACACCGCAATTTCAATCGCAAACTTGCCCCAAAGCCGTTGATACGCCTGTCATTACCAATGAACTTTTGATTCAATTCACCCACTTGCATATGAATTTAATTCCCCAAGGCGACAGCTTAACGGTGGTCATTCCCACCGATTACTTCTTTCACTTAGGCTCGCCTCGCCTAGAACCCAGCACTTACCCTAATTTAGACCAATTGATCGCATTACTCAAACAGTACGGTCCGGCTAAAATAAAAATCATGGGTTTTACCGATAATGTCGCTGCCCCACAACAAAACCGGTTAGTCTCTGAACAACAAGCTCGTGCCTTATTAACTTATTTATGGGTCAATGGGATTCCTGCTGAACAACTACACGCAGTGGGTTATGGGGATCGCGAAACCGTTGCCGACAATGCCACCGTGATCGGCTCTGCTGCCAATCGCCGCATTGAAATTACTGTTAAAACACCGTGTGTCTAACAGAGCTATAAAAAATGGATATTTATTTAGTAGGTGGTGCCATTCGTGATCGACTCTTGGGCCTTCCTGTTAAAGAACGTGATTATGTGGTGGTTGACTCCAGCCCCGAAGAAATGCTGTCTTTGGGTTATGCGCCTGTTGGCAAAGATTTCCCGGTATTCTTACATCCTAAATCTAAAGCAGAATATGCCTTAGCGCGCACCGAAACTAAGATTGCCCGTGGTTATCAAGGTTTCACGTTTCATACTGGCCCCAATATCAGCCTTGAAGAAGATTTAAGTCGTCGTGATTTAACCATTAACGCCATGGCGGAAACACCTGAAGGTTTCATCATCGACCCTTACGGTGGTCAGGCGGATTTAAAAAACAAACTATTACGCCATGTTTCCCCGGCGTTTGTGGAAGATCCTGTTAGAGTCTTACGCTTGGCTCGCTTTGCCGCACAATTTAAACATTTAGGTTTTAGTATCGCACCTGAAACAATCGATCTTGCCACCGCCTTACAACGTGCTGGTGAATTAGATAGCCTGGTTCCCGAACGCGTGTGGCAAGAAACCCAAAAAGCACTGGCTGAAGCACATCCCGAAGTGTTTTTTATCACGCTGCAACAGTGCGGTGCCTTAAGGGTTTTATTTCCTGAAATTGAAGCGCTTTTCAAAATCCCCAGTCAATTATCTCCCAGCCATTTTATGGACAGTGGCTCGCATGCGCTATTGAGTTTGAGCAATGCTTGCCTTTTAAGCACTGAACCTGAAGTGCGTTTTGCCGCTTTATGCAATAATTTAAGTCATGCTTGTTTGACGCCAGCCCAATGGCCAGCATTACCCGATCAAGCCCCTGTTTCATTGTTACCATTAACCCAACTCTGTGATCGTTATAAAATAAGCACGCATTACCGTGAACTCGCTTTGATGACAGCCAAATACCATTCGCTCATTCAAAGCGCCAAAACGCTAAGCCCCGAAGCTTTGCTGGATTTATTAGCGGCAACCGATTCTTTACGCCGCCCCGAACGTTTTTTAGCGGCAATTATCGCTGCCGAAGCATGTTTGATTCAACCAGGTAGCATGCTTAATTTAGTGGATTTTTTCATACCCTTAATCAATGCCGTTAAAACTGCTAAACCTAGCGCTACTATTAGCCCTAAAACCATTCCAGCGGTGAAAGATGCCATGCGAGCAGCTCGTTTAGAAGCGCTGAAAAAAGCTTTGCAATCACCTTAATGCTTTATGCAAAACCGCTGGCGTGATTATCTATAATGCCCCCACTTTTTAGACCACGGAATCACCAAGTTCTAGGAGATAATAGCCCCCTACGTGGTAAGTGTTATGGTGGGTCATAAGAAGTGGTCATCAGCGCTTAAATTTGAAATTGTATTACAGGTTTTAAAAAGTGAAAAGGCACTCGCTAAAATCTGTCAACGTTATGAAGTAGCCCCTAGCATAGTAGAAAGATTTTTTAGACAGGTGCGTAAGTTTTGATCGAAAAGAAAAAACCGTTACCGATAGCGAATCAATTAAAAAAAAAGAGAATGTCCTTTATGAAACTATTGGGCTTCAAAGCTTCATTTTAATTTCCACGTTTATAATCGATCGTTGCTACCGATTCACCCACTTATGACGTGGGACAACTGTGGTAAAGTCTATAATATTTTTTGTATGCTCCGTTTTTTTCACGCCATAAATTCGCATATCTTCTGAAGGTATCACTAATTTATGGGTGGCTTTAATGCTATCACCAAAAATCCCTTTAACAAATCTGGGTGATTTTAAATGAACAATTCGATTACCTCTGCCTCCCATCTGACCCCTTTTTATCACTTCAAAAAATCGCTCATAAGCTATTGAACCCCTATCAGTCATCGCCATGATGCCTTTATTTTGGACACTATAGCGAGAAAAGTGACTGCCAATTAAAAAATTCGGGCTATAGATGGGATATAGTTTTTTTGAGAAATCGTTGCCATCGGGTTCTTTTAAATCCTCTGCCGCAGCCTCTTCCGTAGTTATTAAAAATTCGTTAACTGGCCGCGTCTTTATTTTAGCAGGCTTCTGTGGTGCAACCATACTTTTTCCGATGTCGCCAGAGTAAGTCACGTCAGAAGTTTTGCAAGGCTGCCGCATTAACCTGTTTACCATATGACTATAATCACTCACCATGGCAGGGTCTATACCACTCACTAATAGACACCCCGATTCTTGGTTGAAATAAACCCGATTATTGCCAAAAAGCGTTGTTATACACTGCGTTAATTGCTCACGCTCACCTTTGTCTTTTTCAGCTAAATTCAAGGCGAAAGCGTTATTGTCAGGATAATATCCCCATGAATAATGTGGATCAAAAAAATGTGCTGAGTGATTCAATTGCGCCAATGACTTTTCTATATGACTTTCTTTGTTAGCCACAAGGATTAAAGAAGCTTTAAATTTATTTATGAAGCAGGTTAGCTCATGCGCTGAAAATACTTTATCGCGGGTGATAATAATACCTCGATAAGCATTATAACAAATGACATTACAGGAACTTATTGAAAAAGTTTCCTTTAATATTTTCAAGAACACTTCTTTATTTAAAGTGAACTCTTTATGTTTTATTTTTTCATGAGTGGACAAATTTAAAATAAAACAAGATGATTTTAAATACCCGCCTTTTTCTGTTTCCCAATTTACGTTAAATCCACATGTTATTTTAGTTAACTGAGCAAGAAATTCTTTATGATCTTTTTCAATAAAGGATAAGCTTCGCTTTGTAAAATAAACTTCTGCTATCGCGTATACCACAAAAATAAAAAACCAGTTTAATGTATATGAAAAGCAGTCTGTATTCATTCCCATAAACTCTTGATTATCACTAAGAGCGCCTATTGATTCATAAAGAAAATCAGGCACCTTCGAGCTAACAAGTAAAAAAGACAATAGAAACATCGCTACACAAAGTTTAGCCGTGCACTCTGCTGAATGAATACCTGCATTTCTTACGATCAGTAACGCTTTAGATGAAAATTCCAGTTCTTGTTGGCTAAAATTATCATACGCTTTTGCGTTGGTAGGCATGGATTTATTAAAAGCAATATAATTAGCGATGGTTTTCGTAATTTTTTTTCCGAACTGATAAAAGCCTATCATGAATGGTGTTTCAACTATAATCACGAAAAAAAAATCTAAATAGAATTGTAATTCAGAACTAACTTGTCTATTAAAATGGCTATTTTTACGTAAATCCTTTAAAAAATATTCACTGCTGGGAAAAAGATTAACAAGCGCTTGTTGGAAAACTGGATTAACTAAGATATTCTCAATGATATATTTATAGAGCTTTAATCGCATGGTAGAAACAAATGGGATCTTATGAAAATTCAGTATAAAACCATCCGATAATAGAGCGGTTAAGAGGAACAAGAAAGGTCTGAATTTTCGATAATGAAGTTCACGTATTTCCTCGGTAAGGGCGTGTATTTTAGCGACAGATACTGCGGTAGGCACAAATAGCAATGAAGTCAGACTGTTTTCTTTAGTGATCAAGTAAGGTGGGTTTTTATTCTTGGTTTGATGAAAAATACTTGACTTCATATTCGCGGCTCTCTCGCAAAGCATCCTTAGGATGATATAAATAACGGGATAGATAACTAAATGGAATAAAGCAAAACTATAACAAAAATATAATAAAAAAAGACGGTCGTTAGGATAAAAAATTTGGACATTCCCTGAGTCCGATCAGAGACTTTTTAGCTAATTGTATGTTGCATACACAACTTAACACCGAGCCAGAAGCTACGCTTAAGCGCGAAATTTCATGTTTAACGGCCTTAACTTTCTTGCCGACTTTGCGCTGGCTTACCGTTTGGCGTGAGCTTTCTTTAATCTAGATTCGGCCGTAAAAACGCCCTCTGTCACGTAAAAGCCGCCTGATAAATTCCGACCAGGTAGTTATAACAGCATTTATTTTATTGAAATATTATTGACAAGCAGTCTTAAGTGAATAATTATATCGTTCAGAATGAGCCATGGCTATCGATAGCCACAGCATACAATAAAAATGCGCTCAATAAGAGATAATTTT